>CAYREL010000001.1:0-25927 GCA_964423275.1 uncultured Flavobacteriales bacterium
CACTTGACCCCATTTTGGCAGCGCTAGCTGCAGCTTCGTTTCCTGCGTGTCCAGCTCCAACAACTATTATGTCATATTTTTTTAGCATATTGTTTCACGTGAAACAGGCCTAAATCATTGTTTTCCAGTTTATTAAGGATAAAAAACCATTTTCTTTAGACCTAATTAAGATTTTTTCCTCTTCAGTTTTATCATTATATCCACACAAATGTAAAACACCATGGATTATAACCCTAAATAATTCTTCATTAAAAGAGGAACTATATGTTTTTGCATTCTCTTTTACCCTATCAGTCGATATATATATGTCGCCAAACAACAGCTTTTCTTCGGAGTAGTCAAAAGTAATTACATCAGTAAAAAAATCGTGATTTAGATATTTAATGTTTATTTTTTTAAGATACTCGTCTGAGCAAAAAACAAAGGATAACTCACCCAAGGAAAACCCAAGAGAGTTAACACTTTCTTTAACCCACTTTACAGCAAACTCTTCATCTGTAGAAAATGAAACATTTTCTTTGTGAAAAAAAATGCTCAAATGTTAAATTTTAAACGAAATCTCCACAGCATTTCCAGGCTCCTCATAAACAACACCATCGGAAAGGTGGTTCATTAAAAAGATGCCCCTGCCTTGCGGCTTCTCTATGTTCTCTGGAAGCGTAGGGTCTGGAAGGTCTAGGAAGTTAAACCCGTCCCCTTGATCAGTAACAGTAAAAGTTAATAAACCATCTGTAAAAGAAGCAACAACTAAAGCGTCTTTATCAACAACATTTTTGTTTCCATGAATAATAGCGTTGTTTACAGCTTCTGAAAGTGCAATTAATATATTTCCGTAAATTTCTACACTTATAGGGTAGGTTTCGCACAAGGCATTGACCCAGCTTTCAAGGGAAAGCAAGCTCTTGGGTTCAGATTGCAAGCATAATTTGTTTTCTACAGGATTTAAAGCACTAATCATAATCTTTTTCAATAGATTTAAAGTACTCATTTACTTTATTTTTGTAATAAGGTTTCAAATTTGGTGGAATAGTTTTTAAAAGCTCTGTTTCTCCTTTTTTAATTTGTAAATAATCTTCAAACAAAATAGAATTATTTTTTTTGTAGTCTTCCAAAGATTCTTTTGATTCTCTTTTCTTTTCCTCTTCCTGTTCTTTTGTGGCCTTATCTAGCTCTAAGAGCTTCACTTTTATTTCTTCCTGCCTCTCAATCGTGGATAAGGAAATATCGTTATTGATGATTTCATCCTCCGTTTCTTCAATTTTTTTAATCAAATCTTTAAGACCGTTTCCTTTTCCTGAACCATCTTTATTTAACTCTTGAGCCATTTCTTGAAGTTGTTTTTTAATTGCAGCTTGCTGGGCGGCCATTCTTCCTAGTTGTTCAAATGAAGAGCCGCTTTCACCAGGTTTTTTTCCATCTTTTTTACCGTTCATGAATTTTTTCATTGCTTCAATTTGTTGTTTAAGTTGTTCTGCATTTTTAGGGAGACCCTTTCCTGGTTTTTTATTTTTACCTCCCGGCTTGTTACACTGCCCGGAACCAGGCATGTTTTGTTGCATTTGATTTATTATTTCGCTTAACAAAAGACCAAGCTCGTTGGTATGCATCATTACTGTTTGCTGTTCAATTTGTGCGTTTTTTGTCTTTCGTTCAGTAAGGTTTTTTATGCTCTTTTTTAAAGAACGTTTTATGCTTTGGACCTCTTTGTTTATTTTTCCACTTAACATAATTTGCCTTAACGCTAAAGCGGTTAAAGAGTCGTCAATTATTTGGATTTTATCACTGAGTTTTCTTTGCTGTTGGCCTATGTTTATATACTTAGGGTCTTGTGTTTTTGTAGATTTTAAATCAGCCAGCACCTCTTCTTGGTCTAAAGAAAAAGTTATTAATTGCTCTAATAAAACTCTTAAAGACTCCATGTCTTCTTCAGGCTTATCTCCACTTCCTTTACTTAGTTTTTCCATAGAGTCTGCTAATTCACTAAGGCTTTTGCTGGTTTCCCCTTGTTTTTCACTAGCTTTTTTCATTTTGTTTTCACCCAGTTTTTCAAGAGACTCTTCTAAAGACTGGCTTATTTTTTCTTCTTTTTCTTCTGTTTCAATTTTTAAAGGCTTAGAAAGCTCTTTATTCTTGTTTTTTAAATCGGAGAGCTCGCTTTGTATTTCATTAAATTCCTCTTTTATTTGTTCTTGTAGTTTGTTTTTTTCAAATCCCGATACGTCTTTGTCGACGGTTTTATCTTTTAATAGGCTTTGTTTATTAGAAAGATCCTTAAGCTGTTCTGAAAGTTCTTTTGCTTTTTGTTCAATCTCCATTTTCTTAAAATGCTCAATAGTTCGGTCCAGCTCCTTAAGCATGTCCTCTTGGGCAAAATCAATATCTTCTAGTTTTTTTAGGACCTTATCTTTATTCATTTCTTCAGATAATTTGCTTAGCTCATCGTAGAGCTTTTTCATTTCATCCGACATAAGCTCCTCTACCATTTTATTGATTTGCTCTTGTTTTTTTAGAATCTCCTCATTTTTTTCTTTTTGATTTTCTGAAAGTTCATTTTTAAGTTGTTTTTTTAGTTTTTCTAATTCGTTTTGAATTTCCTTCTGTTTTTTTAGAAAACTTTCCAAGGAACTTTTGTCTTCCCAGCTTAAAGACTTTTTGTTAAGCATTGAAGTTTTCATGACTTCAAGGTCAGAACTAAAGCTTTGCAGTTTTTTTTGTAAAGAACTAAAGGACTGGTTGTTTGCTAGGCTTTTGATTTTTCTGATCTCTTTCAGCCTTTCTTTGGTTGGCACCTTTAAAAACATAGACTTAGACAAAATCTCTTTTGGGCCATTAATTCCATCGTTGTCCTTTACAGCGAAAAAATAACGAACTAAATCCCCGCTTTGTAGTGACAAACCTTCAAAATCATATTCAAAATTAAAAACAGCCCTGTTGGTGCCGCTGTAATCTAAAAGCTCACTGTAAATAACGCTGTCGTTTCTAAAGCAGAAGAATTTTAAGGAATGGAACCCATAGTCATCATAAATATTTCCCACAAACAGTCTATTATTAAACTTGTTGCTATCAAAAACCTCACTTACTTCAATAGTTGGAAATCCATCTTTGATCAATTCAATAAAGTAGCTTGTAGAATCTGTAAAATCAGAAAAGTTATTCTCGACAAAAATTTTGTAATCTTGAGATTTTTTTGGTGAATAAGAAAAATCAAAAACCTCATTTTTTGATCTTATAACAGAGTCCTCAAAGACAGCAGAACAAAAAGAAATACTTTTGCAATTTATTTCCCAGTCTATTGCCGAGCCCTCAGGGACAATTATTCTATTTAGGTCATAAAAAGTATCGTTTGCTATTTGAGTATAACCGGGGTACCGGACAATTTTTTTCTCTCTTAGCATTCTAGGCCTAGGCAGCACTTTAACATTGTAATTTACAGTATCTCTGTTGCCGTCTAAAAGGCTAAATATAAAAGATTTATTAACGGAATTAAAAACATATCTAAAGGATTTAGAGTCTTTTTTCTCAGGAAAAAACCGCTTTTTTTTAGAATATAAAAAGACTTGCTCAGGATCGGTTTTTCCTGTTGTTTTAATGTTTATTTCCAAAGGTTCGTTTTCCAAAACCAGCAATGGAACACCATTGTTAATCTCAAATTCAAAAGGATTAGGCTTTTCAAAGCTTTTCTGAAAAAATACCACTCTTCTAAGTGGAGGAATAACCGAATCAGGATAAAGAAATGAACTAGCCCCAGAAACCAAAAAAAGTAATAAAAAACCATAGAGCATTTTTTTTTGATCAGTTATTGAAATAGAGCTTCTAAAATCAAACCTTAAAGAGTTTAAGGCCTTTCGCTCTATAGAGGCTTTTAAAAGATCCGTTTCCGATTTTTCTAATTGTTTTTCTAGCCCAATTGCATTGACCAGTTGGTCTCCAATTTCTGGTATTTTTTCAGAAAGCAAAACAGAAGCTTCCTCTTGAGACATTCTTCCGTGTAGGCCAAAAAGCTTGATTAAAGGAGATAGTGCAAGCTTTGAAATAAAAAGTAATGAAAATAATACCCCCCCAAAAAGCAAGACACCACGGCCAAAGGAGGAAAACCTAAATAAAAATTCTAAAAACCAAGCACCCGCCAAAATAAAAATCAAAAAAACAGAAGAAAGCAAAACGCCCCTTACTAGTGCGTGCTTATAATACTTATTTATAAACAAGTCTAGCTCAGATGAGAGGGTTAAAAAGCTATCTTTTTTTGAATACATTTTTCTAATGTAATTTAAAAAAAAACAATCCAAAAATTAAGTAGGCAAATATTAATAGTGTTGAATTAAAAAATTGTTTCTCTTTTAATCGTAATTTTGTTAGATATTACAATAAAGTGAAGATTAGAATAACAAAAGAATTTGACTTTGAGGCAGCTCACGCATTGGACGGCTACAGAGGAAAGTGCAAGGATATTCACGGTCATAGTTACCATCTAGAAATGACTTTTATAGGGACACCAAAAAGCGAAGTAGAGCTTTCAGATTGTGGAATGGTGGTTGATTTTGGAGAAATTAAAAAAATAGTTAAAAGACAAATATTGCCACTTTTTGACCACCGGTTAATTTTAAGAAAAGACACTAGGTTTAAAGAAATTGAATCAATTAACGAAAGAATTAGGCTAGTTGACTACCAGCCAACATGCGAAAATATGCTTATTGAAATCGTGGAAATACTAAAAAGAAACGAACCCAAAGGCGCAAAGCTGGTTAAGGGCTTTTTGCGGGAGACAGCCAATAGTTTCGCAGAATGGCGCCAAGAAGACAATCCTTAAGGATATTTCGAGTTAGAATGGAAAACAATGAATTAAAAAAACAAAGCGCTCAAGCTTGGTTTAGTAACCTAAGAGACCAGTTCTGCGCTGCTTTCAAAGAAATAGATACTGGCTCTTTTGAAAGAAAAAAATGGAAGCACAAAGGGTCTGGAGGAGGAGAGATAAGCATTATGAAGGGTAATGTTTTTGAAAAAGTAGGCGTTAACATATCTACAGTGTCTGGAGAGTTTTCCAAAGAATATAGAGACAAAATCAAAGGGACTCAAGAATCGCCAAAGTACTGGGCCTCAGGGATAAGTCTTGTTGCACATATGGAGTCTCCAAAAGTTCCGGCGTTTCACTTTAACACCAGGTTTTTAGTTACTGGACAGTCTTGGTTTGGCGGTGGAGCAGACATGACCCCCACTTTCATTAACAAAAACGACTCAAGTTTTTTTCACTCTAAAATGAAACAAGCATGTGAAAAACACAACCCAACATATTACCCTAAATTTAAAAAGAATTGCGACGAATATTTTTATTTACCTCACAGGGAAGAACCAAGGGGAGAAGGAGGAATATTTTTTGATCATCTAAATTCAGGAGATTGGGAAAAAGACTTTTCCCTTGTTAAGGAAGTGGGGAAACACACACTAGAAGCTATTACTGAAATCGTAAAAAAACACAAAGACCAAACATGGTCTGATGAAGAAAAAGAACAACAGCTTATAAAAAGAGGAAGGTATGTAGAGTTTAACTTAATATGGGACAGAGGAACCCTGTTTGGCTTAAAAACTGGAGGTTCTACAGAAGCAATATTAATGTCAATGCCCCCAACAGCAAAGTGGATATAGAACATGGCAAGTCTTGAAGACATAAAAAAAGTAATTTCGGATATACCAGACCCTGAAATACCTGTTATCAGCATAAAAGAACTAGGAGTTCTTAGAAATATTTTTTTTCAAGAAGACAGTCTTAAAGTAGTAATAACCCCAACTTATTCAGGCTGTCCGGCAATGGACCGTTTTCAGAAAGACATCATCGAAAAGCTAGAGCTGTTAAAAGTAAAAAGCTATGAAATTAAAATGCAGTTTGACCCCCCATGGACAACCGACTGGATAACAGAAGAAGCTAAGGAAAAACTAAGAGATTATGGAATAGCCCCTCCAGCACACAAAACAAAAGACAAAAACATTCTTCTGGGAAATAAACAAAGAATAGAATGTCCAAGATGCAAAACCAAAGAAACAGAACTTGTAAGCCAGTTTGGCTCTACAGCATGCAAAGCGATGTACAGATGTACATCTTGCTTAGAGCCATTTGAATACTTTAAATGCTTATAATTCGCTGCTTCTAACCCAACACAATATTCTTTTTTGTAGCTTCTATAACCCCCATTGCTGCTTTCTCCCCAGCAAGAATAGCAGCATTTAACGACCCGTTAAGCAGCACATCTCCAGCTAGGAAAATACCGTCTTTAAGTTTGGTTTCAGAAGGAGAAATATCATATTTTAAGTTGTTTAGTTTAGGCAATGCCTTGGGAATATTATACAACTTTAAAAAATTAACACCTTCAATTTTACATTCTTCTTGTAGTTCCTTTTTCACCCTTTCAATTAATTCTTTTTCTGGTAAGCCGTGGTCTTTAACAACGGTAACTGAAATTAGTTCGTCTTTCCCTCTTTTACTTGTGGGTATAGATGTGGGGTAAAAGATATTGTTAATTAAACACTCTTGGCTGGAAACCAAACCTATAAAAGCCTTTTCATAAACACGCTTAGAACAAGTGAAGTATAGGTTTTGACAAGATTTCCAATCCACCTTTTGACCTTTTAAACCTACAACCAAGTTAGTTGGCTCAGTGGCAATAATGGTATAATTGGTTTTAATTTTTTTACCGTCAGACATCGTGATTTCCATGCCTTTAACATTAGAAGCAAAAGAGTTGTGATGAATCTCCGTCTTTTGAAGCTTGTCTTTTAAGTGTATTGAAATATCTTCTATTCCACCTTTTGGCATTAGAGCCAACCCTTCGCCAAACATTTTAAAAACAAATTCAAACATTCTACTAGAGGTGTAAAGTTCGTCTTCAAGGAAGATGCCGCTAAAAAAAGGTCTGAAAAAGTTTTTAATTATATTTTTTGAAAAACCGTTGGCAGTTAAATATTCTTTTGTGGTAATTTCTCTATCTTCAAATATCTTATCAACGGTTTTTTTCTGAAGATGAAAATTTAGTTTTGCTATTTTAAGTTTATCACCTAGAGTGCCTAACGGTGAGAATAATGTGGGTATAAATAAAGACACGTCCCTTAAGGGGTCTCCAAAAAAATACTGCTTTCCACCAACAAACACACAAGAACCAGCCTTTAGCTTTTGAAGATTTAGACTTTTATAATCTAAATACTTTTTAGCTGCGCTATAGCTGGACAACAACACTTGAAAGCCGCGGTCTAACTGAAATCCGTTGACAGTATCTGTCTTTAGTCGCCCACCAACACGATCATTAGCATCTATGATTACAGGACTTAACCCATGGTTCTCCAAAACCTGAGCAGCAATAAGCCCACTAACCCCACCACCAATAATGTGCACTTTAATTGAATTTCTTTTCATAACGACGCCTCAGCCCAGATTAAAAACACTACATAACTCCTGCCCCTGCATATTGTTGAATTAAACGAACCACAAACCCACAATAAATTATCAATTCATCGAAATATTTTTTATTAGAAAACTTAGGACTACTTTCAATTACAAAATCATTTGTTAATTTTTTCCAAGTGTTTAGAGGGTTTAAAACAATTACAATTTCTCCCTCTAGATTAGAGAATTCAAACTGCTGTTTCCAGAACCCCTTCTTCGTCATTTTAAATATTTGGGTAATCTCATTTTGGTCTATAAAAGTAATGGTAATATTATTTTTCCAGTCAACATCAATACTTCCTTTTTCAACTTCTTCTTTTAGAATAAGATATTTTGATCCCCAATAGTTTTGGGGTTCAATTTTTATATGCTTTTTGTTGTGTTTGGCAATAGCTTTTTTAGAAAACCATTTAGGGTGAACCAGCTCTAGAATTTTTTCCCCCTCTCTTTCGTATATAAAGTTGCCGCGAGAAGAGGTTGAAATAATCTTCATGATTCAATAGTTAGATAATTTATTTTTGGTGAAACCTATCCGACACAAAACTTAATACTTCCGGTAGTGCCGATCGCCAATAGGTCCAATTATGGGCACCATCCCGAACACGATACTCATGAGGAACCCCTCGTTTTTTAAGCGCTACATGTACTAGTGAATTACCCTCATACAAAAAATCATTGTCGCCACAGTCTATATACCACCTTACACTTTTTAGATTTTCATCTGTTTGATTTTGAATTATAGACAGCGCATTATGATTTGAGTAGTAATTAAAAACTTTTTCTCTTCTGTGTTTTTTAAGTTTTTCCTTGTTACTTTCATAAAATTCATTGTAAGAAAGCTTTCCCATATAGCCGCTCAAAGGGCAAGCCGAAGAAAATATCTCTGGATGCCTAAGCGCGTAAATAAAAGATCCACCACCACCCATAGACAAACCAGCTATAGCTCTATATCTTTTTTCAGATTTAATACGGTATTTTTTTTCAATAAACGGAATAAACTCTAGAAAGAAATAATCTTCGTAGTTCCAATTATTGTCAATATCATTAAAGTAGCCTCTCTTTCCTGTTTGCGCATCTGGCATTACAATAATCATTGAGGTAGAAAGACCTTCTTTATTGGTTTTATCTGCAATTGACTTTACTTCTCCAAACTGAACCCATCCAGTATGGTCGTCTCCAGCCCCGTGAAGTAAATATAGAACTGGATACTCTCTATTAGAATGATCGTAGTCGCTTGGCAGATAGACAGCATATTTTCTCTCACTATCTAATATTTTACTTTTTAAAGAAAGCTGATCTATAACCTTTCCTCCCTGAGAAAACAACAAACTGCTGGTAAAAACAAAAGTTAGGAGCAATAAATTTTTCATATATCTCGGTTTTCATATTTCAAGCACCTCTCCCAATCATCCTTAAAATGCTTACTAACTTTTTTCAAATAAGCTGGGTCAATTAGGGGCTTTTTCGAATACATAAAACTAGGTATAACCAAAGAGAAATACAAGACTCCATAACGGAAAAAACCTTGATAAACTCGCCAAAATAAATTTAAAACAGGGCTATTAAAAAGAACTCTTTTTTTAAGATTAAAATATTTTGAAACAGCTTTAATGGCTTTTAGCTGCTTTTCGTTATAAGAAATATGTTTTTTACTAAAGTTCACTTTTTCCAAATCAATATCGCTTAAGGTCAAAGAACAAAAACATTTTATAAAAACCCTTGGACTAGACCTTAATTCATCGTAAAAAAGAACAATAGGATCTTTTTCAAACTTTTCTTTTAAAACCTTTATTTGATAAGAAAAGCTTAAGTGAAGAAACTTAAAAAACCCCTTGTCATTTTCTATGTCAAAAAAATCCTCAATTTCTCCCTTAAATCCATTCTTCACAAAACGCTTGTATTGAGAAGCAAGGTACTCTTCGTGTTTTCTTAAGACAATAATTGGAGTAGCTGTACGGAATCTGCTAGAAAACAAAGTAACCTCTCTTTCAAATTGCCTATCAAATTCTCTAGAAACTAAAATTGTATTACTGTCACAGTTTTTAATTTCTTCAAATATCCTATGGTATTTATTGGTGGGAATGTAAGTGATGTTAGAAAGCTTAGGAAAAACCCTATTTTGTAAAAAAGTACTTCCTGTTTTGCTAATTCCAACGTGGAAGTAAATATTTTTATCGGTGCTTTCCATTTTATGAATCACATTAATTAAAAGAAATTTTAAAAAATGAATATATCAATTAAAAACCCTTAAGAACTACTTTAAGCTTTTTTTAATCAACTTGTTTATTGATTTGGTGATGTTTTCTTGAGAATTATACCATGAACGTTCACTAGAATTAAACTTGATATAACCAACCGGAAAATCCATTAATGGTTTAATTTCTTTATGGTTTTCTAGAGACATTAAAAAATCTTCTTCAATAAGCTCTACTACAAGATTAAAAAATGGAATATTTTTTAAATCATCCGGAACATCAGTGTTAAAAGCAACTCTTTTAGTAACATGACCTTCGCAGATAAATTCCAGCAAAACATGTTTATTAACTGGAATGTGAATAGAATGGTTTGCTTTTTCGGCAAAAACAGTGTCTTTGAAGCCGCTTTCGTAAATTTCTCTAATTACCAAATTAGTGAGCTCACCAAAAGTATTGTTTACCTGAAAATGAACATTAAGGTGTCTTTCGTTTTCATTTTGAGAAAATAATGAAAACGATGAAATGAATATAAAACAGAAAAATAAAACCTTCATCTTTTAACAAAAGTATAAATCTTATTTAATTATTAATTCTTTAGCGCAAGTAATAATCCCTATAAGTCTATTTTCACCTTCCATTTACATAAATTAAACAACCAAATTTTAAATCTGTACATACTGTAATACATTATCGGAACAACGACCAAAGTTAAAAAAGTTGCGAATGTTAGCCCATAAATAATGGCCAAGCTCATCGGCTTGAAAAAAATAACATTATCACCACCAAAAAATATTTGTGGATCCCAATCGCTAACTAGAGTAAAGAAATTAATATTGAGGCCAGAGGCAAGCGGGAAAAGACCTAGAATAGTAGTTATGGCTGTTAATAAAACGGGCCTAAGTCTTGTTTTACCACCTTCAATAACGGATGCTTTGAAATCCTCGTTAGAAATTAAGGTAGCTTCATCTAGCTCAAGCTCTTTTCTTTTTCTTTTTCTTATTAAGTTGGTATAATCAACAAGAACAATAGCGTTGTTAACAACAATACCAGCTAGAGAAATAATACCAATCATTGTCATAATTATCACAAAATCATTTCTTGAAATAACAATTCCTAAAAACACCCCAGCAAGACTTAAAACAACAGATGATAGTATTATAATTGGTGATGAAAACGCATTGAACTGCGTAACAAGAATAAGCAATATAAGAAAAACAGCAAAAAGCAAGGCTCCGCTTAAAAAAGCAAGTTCTTTTTCTTGGTCTTCCATTTGCCCAGTAAATTTATATTTGTAACCAGCTCTTTTAAAAGCACTTCCCTCTTTAGAGTTGTCAAACTCTTTTAAATAGTTTTTTACTTCTGCAATTATCTCATTAGCATTATAACCTTCTTTTACGCCACTAAAAACGGTAACCGTATTGCTTTGATTTTTCCGAACTACTGCTGCATGCTTATTAATCATTTTAATGTTTTTCACCACAGAGCTAATTGGAATACTCAATTTAATACCCCTATTATTCATAAACATAATTTTTTGTTCTAAAATTGAAGAAACGTCTAGTCTATCGTTTTCACTAAAACGAATATTAATATCATAATCCTCTTCTTGATAATTATAAGTAGAAACATCTTTTCCAAAAAGAGAAGTTCTTATGCTTTGTGCTATTTGACCCGTAGATAGCCCAACTCTTTTTGCATATTCTCGATTAATTTCAATTTGGATTTCAGCCTTATTTACCTCAACGTCTAACTTCAGCTTTTGCACTCCTTCAATGTTTTTATTTATTAAATATTGCTGTAAACTTTCAGCTTTTTGAGTTAGCTCCCCATAATTTTCAGAACCAGTAACCTCAATATTTACGGGTGGCTTCTGGGGCGGACCACTTTGCTCTTTGTCCACAACAATAGTAATATCTGCATGAAAATTACCAATTAGAGTTTTTTCAATTAATTTTTTTACATCACTAGTATTAAGGCCCTTTCTGTGAGAAAACTCGCAAAAAGAAACAGTTATTCTTGCCTTATGTGGTGTTTCCCCAAAAGACGGGCCGCTATTTGGGTCAGAAGTTCCCTTTCCAACCTGCTCAATCACCGACTCTACAAAAAGAGTATTTATTTTTTCCCCATTGACAATTTCTAAATCTGAAGCCTGAAGGTAGGAAAGACTATCTTTTCCAGAAATAGGCAGACTAAGAGCGTCATTTATTTTTGATTTCACCGCAAGAGTTGTTTCATTTGTTTTAGCAATATTAGTTCCCACTGGAAGCTCAACAAAAACATTTATATAGTTAGGTTGGTTTTCAGGGAAAAATAAAACTTTTGGAGGGAAAAGTCCAGTTAAAATAAAAGACAGAAAAAGGGTTAAAAATGTTCCAACAATTACCCAGATTGGTCGTTTTTTGTGTAAAACCCATTTTAAAAACCTTTGGTAACTAGATTCAATTTTAGGCAGAAAGTTTGCTTGAAACCAAAGGGTTGCTGGCCTTAGAAAAAAACCATTAACAAGAACCAAAAACCCTATTATAATTAAAATATTACCTAATGCACTTTCTGTTAAAAAAGACAACATAACCCCCAAAATCAGAAAACCTGTAAATAATTTAATAGTTTTTTTTGAATTCCCCTTTTCGCTTTCAATTTTCATTAAGACGGCCAACAAAACAGGGGTTATAACTAAAGCCACAAATAAAGAAGAACCCAATACAATCATAAGTGTAATTGGTAAATATTGCATAAACTCTCCAATAATGCCAGGCCATAAAGCAAGCGGAACAAAGGCAGCTAAAGTAGTTGCCGTAGAGGCAATTATTGGCCAAGCAACTTCACCTACACCTTTTTTTGTGGCC
The DNA here is from genome assembly GCA_964423275.1 of uncultured Flavobacteriales bacterium. GTDB lineage: Bacteria > Bacteroidota > Bacteroidia > Flavobacteriales_D > Parvicellaceae > MED-G20. The sequence continues at coordinate 12,471 of CAYREL010000001.1, forward strand.
TCAATTGCGCCCAACCCTTCATCCATTAACCGGTATACGTTTTCTACAACTACAATGCCATTGTCTACCAACATACCAAGGGCTAAAACCAAAGAAAATAAAACCATAATATTCAAACTAACCCCAGCAGAATTTAATATTATAAATGATAAAAACATAGAAAACGGAATAGCAATTCCCACAAAAAGAGCATTTCTTAACCCCAAAAAGAAAAGCAAAACAAACACCACTAGAATTACCCCAAAAACAATAGAGTTCTCTAAATTACTTACCTGCGAACGAATCATTATAGACTGGTCATTGGTGTAGGTTAAGTTCATATCCTTTGGAAATTGCCCTTGCAAATCCACCACTTGTACTTTTAATTTGTCAATAGCATTAATAATATTGGCCCCAGCTCTTTTTTTGACATCTAACATCACCACAGGTTGACCATTTTGTCTTGCGTAACTTGTTGTGTCTGAATCAGAAAAAGAGACATTTGCGACGTCTCTCAAATAAACATTGTTATTGTCTTCGTGTTTAACCACCAAGCTATTTAGCTCATTTAGAGTCTTAAACTTGCCATCTATAATCATGAAATTATCTACACCGTCAATTTTGAGATTTCCAGCACCTACAGTGGTGTTTTCGCTCTGGATAGCCGATTCAATATCAGAAAAGCTAACCATTTTAGATTCTGCGTCGTACTTTCTTATTTCTATCTTCAGCTTCTTTTGTTGCACTCCTCGAATTTCTACTGAATTAATTTCCGAAATTGATTCTAACCTGTCTTTAATTAAATCTGCTCTTTCTTTTAGCACATCAACAGGGTATTCACCAGACAAATTAATGTTTATAATAGGAAATTCATTGACGTCTATTTCTTGAATGGTCGGCTCTACAGGCAAGTCTTGAGCAAAAGTTTTGGTAGATCTCGCGTCGCTCAAAGCTTCTTCAACAGCTCTTTTTGCCTCCTTGGGGGTAATTCCAAAATCAAATTCAATTTTTACTATTCCAAAATCTTGAATAGCAGTAGAATTAATTTTTTCAATCCCTTTAAGTTTGTTAAGCTCCTTTTCAAAAGGCTTTATTATTTTATCAGTAATAATTTCAGGTGAGTTGCCAGGGTAGGGGACATTGACGTAAATTTCTGGCACCTGAATTTGAGGAAAACTTTCTCGAGGCATATTGTTGTATGCAGAAATACCACCTAAAAGAAAAAGGGTAATTATAAGATATACAGTTTTTCTATTGTTAACAGCTACTGAAGAAAGCCCAAATTCTCTCCATTTTTTAACTTGATTTTTCATAAGCTGTTGCCACTAATTATTTCTACTTTTTGCCCTTCAAGCACGGTGCTTTTACCATCGTCAACAACTTGAGATCCAGGTTTTAGCTCGCTAATTATTTCAACTATAGTTTTTTCGTTTTTCCCAATCTTCACAGGACAAATTACCACTCTATTGTCCGTGTCTAAAACTTTAAGAAATGTATTTCCCTTGGAATCTTTTAAAACAAGTCTTGATGGCAAGCAAACAGCACTGTCTTTAGAATAATGATTGATGCTTAGCTCTGCCATAAGGTTTGGAATTAAACTTTTAGATAGCGGCAATTTAGATTCTATTTTCACGGTTCTATTTATATTATTTACCACCCTTCCAATGCGGTCTAGTTTAAGTGCTTTTATTTCAAGACCTATTGAGGGAAAATAAACATCAATTGGGTTTCCTACTGAAATTTCTGAAAGCAAATTTTCTGAGACGTCAGCCACAACATAAAGTTCGCTAGTATTTATTAAATGACAGGTCGGATTCATTGGGCTCACAGACTCCCCAACCTGAACCATAATACTTTCTATAAAGCCATTAAAGGGGGCAACTACATTTGACTTTTCAAGTTGTGTTAATAGTGTGTTCTTAGCTTTTTGTAGTCTATTTAGGTTGTTTTCAGCTTCTTTAAGCTGAATCTCTGAGCTTATCTCATTTTCAAAGAGCGTTTTTTGTTTGTCAAAAATATATTTCGCAAAAGAAAGCTGTGAGTTAAGTTCTGAAACTTGAGCATTTAGCAAATCTGTTCCAATAGAAAGGATATTTTGACCCTTTTGAACATAATCCCCTTCTTTTACAAAAAGGGTTTTAATTGTTCCATTTATTTCTGGTCTTAAGTATGCCATTTCCTTACTTGTAACGCTACCTTGGGCATTAAAAAAGTGTTTAAAATTCTTTTTTTCTACTTGGTAAACAGTAACTAAAGGCTTCGACACCATCTTTTGTGGGGTTTTTTCGACAGTAAAATTAGCTTCTTCACCACTCTGACAGGCTGTGAATATTAAAAGGGAAAACCAAACTAAGTTTCTCATAATTTTATTGGATTGCTATGTGTTTTTATTTGAACCTCAGCCTTGTAAAGCTCAAATTCATTTTGAATTAACTGTTGTTGGGCATTTAATAGTTGCATCTTTCTTTGTGAAAGAGTAAGCGAGTTTGAAACCCCAATTCCCAGCTTTTTTTCTTCATTTTGATAAACTTTTTCAACTAGACCAACTTTTATTTTTTGATTTTCAAAATTTAAATATGCATTTTTATAGTTGCTTTGAAGAAGTTGGTAAAGTTGGAAGATTTGATTTTCAATTTCTCGCAATTCATTTTCTGATTTTAAAAGTGTCAATTCTTTTTGTTTTCTTTTTGCTTTTCCTTCTCCACTATTGTAAATAGGGACTGTAACATTAATCCCCCAAAGCGTAGCTGGATACCAATCTTTAGAAGTATCAAAAAAATCAAAATTATTTCTCATAGCCATGTGTTGCTGGTTAAAAAAACCATATATAGAGGGATAACCTTCACTTTGTGTAGCTTTTAAGTTTAAGCGATTTAGAATTATATTTTGCTCTCCTATTTTAACCGCATTGTTGGTTTTGGGATTCATTGAAATGCTATTAAGGGTTTCGTTTTCTGAACTTTCAAAGTCTTTAATTAAATTTATATTACTATCTATTGGCGCGCCAATCAGTGATTTTAAAGAAAGTAAAGCCAAGGCCTCATTAGATTTAAGTAACTCTAATCCACTTTTAATGTCAAGCTCTATCACCAAAACATCATTTATTGAAGACTTTTCAACAAGTCCATTTTCAATTAACCTATTGGTTTTCGTTATTAATTTTTGTGTTTCTTCAAGGTTTTTAACCATTAATTTTTGCATTTTTTGGAGAAAAACAACCTGTCCAAGAGAAAGTTTAATCTGCTCGAATACCGTTTGATTTTTTTGAATATTTGCCAATCGAGATAGTTCACTAAAGTTTTCTGCAGCTCTTAGACCATATATATAGTTAAAACTAAAGATTAGCTGACTTACCTTTAGATTGTAATTTGCATTGAAAGGAGTCCCAAATGATAGACCTATTAACTCGTCCTCTGGTGCTCCTGGAACAAACGCGCTGGCCGGAACAACAGTGGTGGGAACGTTTATAAAATTTTGAAAACTAAGCTCACCATTTATTTTGGGCAGACCCGATGCTCTAATCTCATTGATTTTTTGCTCGGACATATAAATATCTGAGGCAGAGTTTAAAAGTTGAGGGCTGTTTTTTTTCGCATATTCAAAAAGAGATAGACTATTTAGTTCTTGACCAACCCCAAAAAGAGATGTAATTGAAAAAATTAAAAGGACAATTACTCGTTTCATTTAGTAGTTTTTTGAAAGTTTAAATAATATTTCCTGCCCTCTTCATTAACAATTCCTAGGATATGATGATTGATAAGCTCTTTATAAACATCTGAAAACGAAACATTTATTGCCTCAAAAGCCAAACTGTTAAATATGACGTCTATTTTCTCAGAAAATATTTTAGAAATAATTTCAGGATTAATTTCTTTTCTGTAACAGCCTTTTTTTATTCCTTTCTTTAAGTTTTGTATAGAAACCTTGTAGGTGAGCTGCCTATTTTTTTTATCAAAAATATTCCAAGACTGAGGGTAGTATTTCTTTAAGTCATACTGAAAAGAAGGATGACAAGTTTTTAATTTATTAATTGCAATTACGTTTAAACTCAATATTTCTTCAATTGGATGAAGTCTTTCAGCAATAACATTGCTTATATCAAGCTCGTGCTTTTTCATATCGCTAGAAATTACCTTTAGAACAAGGTCTTTTCTGTTCTCAAAAAAAACATACAGAGTTTTCTTGGAACACCCCAATTTATCGGCTATATCATCCATAGTTAGACTTTTTATTCCATATTCTTGGAATAAAAGCTGAACTCGGTCACATATTTCTGTTATTTTTGTCAATAGCATTAAAATAAGTGCGCGAAACTAAAGAAACTATTTTAATATAAAAAGTTTCCAATGGTAATTTTTTTTAAAATTTAACTCATGCCAAATAGGATTGTAGATGTAATTAAAATGGAGCCTACCAAAAAAATAGAGGTTAGTGGGTGGATTAGATCTTTCAGAGCCAATAAATTTATTTCCTTAAATGACGGGTCTTGTATGACTAGTATTCAAATAGTTATAGAGCCTGACGACTTTGACACAAACACAATCAATGGATTAAACACAGGCGCCTCTATATGGGTCAGCGGGTCTCTTATTGAGTCTCAAGGAGGCGGGCAAAAAACAGAAATTTCTGCAAATGAGATTAGAATCATTGGAAAGTCCAACCCAGAAGAACTCCAAAAAACAATTTTACAACCCAAGAAACATTCCCTAGAAAAGTTAAGAGAACAAGGTCATTTAAGGATGAGAACCAATTTATTTGGCGCAGTTTTTAGAATTAGACACCACATGTCTTTCGCAATTCATAAATATTTTAATGATAAGGGTTCTTTCTATATCCACACCCCAATTATTACCGGTACTGACGCTGAGGGAGCAGGAGAAACTTTTAGGGTCACCACATTGCCTTTAGGAGAAAAGGATATTGATGTGAAAAATGATTTTTTTGGCAAACCAACCCACTTAACTGTTTCTGGACAGCTCGAAGCAGAGCTTGCAGCTTTAGCCCTTGGAAAAGCCTATACTTTTGGCCCAACTTTTAGAGCTGAAAACTCAAACACAACAAGACACTTGGCTGAATTTTGGATGGTTGAGCCTGAAATAGCTTTTGCAGATATAAATGACGACATAGATTTAGGGGAAGACTTTTTAAAATACCTAGTTAATTATGCTTTGGATAAATGTCAAGAAGATTTAAAATTTTTAAATGAAAGAGCGCTTAAAGAAGAGGAGCAACTTCCAAAAGAAAAAAGAAACGAATTGTCTTTGATAGAAAGGATGAAAATGGTCTCTAATAACGAATTTGAAAGAATCACCTATACAGAGGCAATAAGCATTCTAGAAAGATCAAAGCCAAATAAAAAGAAAAAATTTAAATATCCAGTAGAATGGGGGATTGACCTGCAAAGCGAGCATGAAAAATTTTTAGTAGAAAAACACTTTAAAAAACCTGTGGTAATATTAGATTATCCAGCATCCATAAAAGCATTTTATATGCGTGAAAATGACGATGGTAAAACTGTTGCGGCAATGGACATATTATTCCCTGGTATCGGAGAAATCATCGGAGGTTCTCAAAGGGAAGAGAGACATGAAGTTTTACAAAAAAAATGTAAAGAGTTTAAAATTCCAGAAGATGCTATATGGTGGTATCTTGAGACTAGAAAATTTGGGACTGTACCTCACGCTGGTTTTGGACTTGGATTCGAAAGGCTTATGATGTTTGTTACGGGAATGACCAATATAAGAGATGTTATTCCATTCCCTAGAACACCAAACAACGCAGAATTTTAAAAAACCCTATATAATAGCTTTTTGCACTAAGAAATAGCACTTTTAAAATGGCAATAAAACAATCACTTCAACAAAGGCTCTTACAAAAGCTTTCTCCTCAACAGATTCAGTTGATGAAGATGCTGCAATTGCCAACGCTGGAGCTTGAAAAAAGAATAAAAGAAGAGTTAGAGCTAAACCCAGCATTAGATGAAGGTGAGGAGCAAAATCAGGAGCTTTCTGATGATAATAATGTAGATACCTCCATTGAAAAAAGAGAGGATTTCAATTACCAAGATTACGTAAATGATGAAACACCCTATTACAAAACACAGTCCAACAACTCCTATAAAGACCAAGAGGAAAATCAGACACCACTTTCCTTAGGAGACTCTTTCACAGAGAAATTAGTTAGTCAAATTAGCCTAAGAATTAAAGATGAAAAACATCTTGTTATTGCCGAGCAAATCATTGGAAATTTAGATGAGTCTGGTTATTTAAGAAGAGAGCTATTTAATATAGTTGACGACTTGGCCTTTTCTCAAAATATTTTAACAACTGAAAAAGAGCTAGAGCAAGTTTTATTGGAGGTTCAAGAATTGGACCCCCCAGGAGTTGGCGCAAGAGATTTACAAGAATGCCTTTTAATTCAGTTAAGAAAAAAGAAAAAAACAATTTCAACTAAAACAGCTGAAGTTATTTTAGAAAAATGCTTCGAATCTTTCAAAAAAAAACATTACAAGAAGATTGAACAAAAGCTAGACATTGACACAACAGCCGTTAAAGAAGCAATGGCAGAAATTGTAAAACTAAATCCCAAGCCAGGAAACTCATTAATAGACACTACAAAATCTATTCAACATATAACACCAGACTTCACAATAACTGAAAACGAAGGAGCTCTAGCAGTAGAATTAAACCAACGAAATGCGCCACAACTAAAAGTTAGTAGAGACTATGTTGAGATGATAAAAGGATATGAAAATGCTCCAAAAAACAAAAGAGATAAAGAAGCAGTTCTATTTATAAGACAAAAAGTAGATGCAGCAAAGTGGTTTATTGAAGCGGTAAAACAAAGACAGAATACGCTATTGGTAACTATAAATGCAATCTTAGAATTCCAAAAAAAATTTTTTCTCTCCGGGGACCAAAAAAATCTAAGACCAATGATTCTTAAAGACATAGCGTCGATGGTAGATATGGATATTTCCACAATTTCGCGAGTTGCCAACTCAAAACATGTAGCCACACCTTACGGTACTTTTTTATTGAAATATTTCTTTAGTGAATCCCTAGCCACTAAGTCAGGCGAAGAAGTTTCTACAAGAGAGGTTAAAACCATTCTAAACGAAGCCATTTCTAAAGAAGACAAAACCAAGCCTTTAACAGACGAAAAACTTGCAGAACTTTTGAAAGAAAACGGCTACTTAATAGCTAGAAGAACGGTTGCCAAATATAGAGAACAACTTAATATTCCAGTAGCAAGACTTAGAAAACAATTGATTTAGTAATGACGATATTCTCAAAAGCCATAGCCATAATTTTTCACCCAGTCTTTACAGCTATTTATTCTTACTTAATATATTTTAACATTCAAAATATTTACAATCAAATGCTATTTCTAGCTGCCCCAAAAATTTATTGGGCTCTTTTGTTTTTTTTATTCTTGATGGTTGTTTTTTTTCCTTTAGTTACAATTTATATAATGTATCGAAACAAAACTATAAGCGACATGTCCATTCCAATTAGAAAAGAACGACTTCCAGTTCTTATTTTAATTTCAATTTACTATTTAATGACTTATTATATTTTTAGATATTGGAACAGCACCCTATTGAATTTATTTCATCCCTATTTATCTTTTTTATTTGCAGGCCTTGTTTTAATTTTCACCCTAACAGCGATTACTTACTTTTGGAAAATAAGCTTACATAGTTCGTCTATTTCTGCATTGTGTGGTGGAATGATGGCAGAAACACTAGTTGCGCAGCCCGTGACTAGTCAGGATCAAGTTTTATATATAAATATGGCTTTATTAGTTTTGGTTGGAATAGTATGCTTTTCTAGGTTATATTTAAAGGCACACACATTAAGCCAAACGATTGCAGGGATAGCACTAGGGTTTTCTTTGGCTTTTAGTCTTGTTTTTTTTCAGATTTATATTTAAACTTAAGTAGGTTTTTTTCCCAATTCCAAGAGTGCTCTAAACAGTCCTCCAATGAAAATTTAGCATCCCAATCAAGTTCATTTTTGATTAACGTATTATCTGAATATATTTTTGGAACATCTCCAGCTCTTCTAGGCCCAAATCCATAGTTCAGTTCTTGTTTGCTAACTTTTTCAAAAGTAGTTATAACATCCAGAACCGAAGCACCTTTACCAGTTCCAACGTTGAAGGTTTTTATAGAATCTTTACTTTTAAGGCCTTTTTCAAGAGCCGCAACATGGGCATTTGCTAAGTCAACAACATGTATGTAGTCTCTTATGCAAGTTCCATCTAGAGTGTCATAGTCTTTTCCAAAAACAGTAAGCTTTTTTCGTTTGCCTATGGCTGTTTGGGTAATATACGGAACCAAATTACTTGGAACACCTATAGGTAATTCACCAATTAAGCTCGATGGATGTGCCCCAATAGGATTAAAATACCTTAATAGTGTTAAAGAAGAACTAGGTAGTGACTTAAAAAAATCATTTAGAATTCTTTCTCCAACTTGCTTTGTATAGCCATAGGGTGAAAAAGCAGTTTTAATGGAAGCAGTTTCTTTAACAGGTATTTTATCTGGGACACCGTAAACTGTGCAAGACGATGAAAACACAAATGAGTTAATCTTTGTATTGTCAATTACTTCTAGAAAATTAATCAAATTCAAAACATTGTTTTGGTAATATTTCATAGGGGTTACAACAGACTCATTTACAGCCTTGTCTGCAGCAAAATGAATTACGCCAATTGGATTTTCTTTTTGAAGAATGTTTTTAACCTCTTCTTTATTGCCAATATCCGAGGAATAACTACTAATTTTTTTACCTACAATTTTCTCTATATTCTCAATCACAAAGGGTTCCGAATTTCTAAAGTCATCTACAATGATTGGTTCAAATCCGTTTTCAATTAACGCTACTGCAGTATGCGAGCCTATAAATCCAGCTCCACCAGTTAATAGTATTTTCATAATTTATTAAAGAACTGTAAAAGTATCTAAATATCTATTTTTTTAAAAAATTATATACTTTTAATTATAACAATCAACCACAAAATAAATATAAAGCAATGGAATAAATATATTTTGCTTCAAATGGGATAGTAGAAGTAAAAAACGCTTCTGGAGAAGTTGAAGAACTAAAGAGATTAATCACCACATGAGCTAAAAAATCTAAAAGTCTATTCTATAATAGAAAATAGGCAAAAACCCTAGCTGATAGTTTAGAGCTATATCTTCTTGATCTGCTACCCCATCGCCATTTGGAGCATAAGAATAATTTAAAATATTTTTTGCACTAGTAAGATTAACTAAATCTATACCTATTTCATGGGTAACAGCTTCTTGATTAATCTTGAAGGTCGTTTTAATGTCAAACCTAAAGTAGTCTTTGAATTTATCTTCATTGAACCCCTCGTCTAGAAAAATTACCTCCCCTTGTTCGTTGGAGGCTACGTGGTCAACAGTTCCCCTTCTTTTACCCCCTGCACCTGTAACTTTTACACCAAGACCTAAAACTTTGTTTTTCCCAACCTCAAATTCTTTTCCAGCCAAAAAGTTTGCTGCATACATGCCGTTAAAGCTTGTATTTCTTTCCTTTCCATCGCTTGGTGTATATTTAGAATTATATAAACAGCCAGAAAAAAGCGCATGCCAGTTTTTATTAAAATAACGCTGTAAAGTGACTTCTAGTCCATAATTATAACCAGTTCCAGAATTTACCAAAGTATCTGGAAACACTCTCGCAAAACCACTTCCAGCATTGGTTAAAGAAAATGCAGATGGAGTTGTCTCAACAGGAATTCCAGTTAAATCTTGATAATATACTTCAGTTTTTAACCCCAGGTTTTTATGAATTTGATTTGAATAGCCCAAAATAATATGCTTACTGTAGGTGAGGCCTAAATCTTCATTATGTGCTTCAGTATTGCCCTCATTTATATAATATCTAGTATATAACGGTTGTGTTTGAGAGTGATAACCCAATCCAAATGAAAAAGAGCTTTTATCATTAATATTCCATTTTAGCCCAAGACGAGGTTCAATTGGAGAAAAAGAATCGTCTCCCAAATTTAGATACAAGCTTGTAAGCCCTGCAGTTAATACCAGCTCATCTGAAAATTTATGTTTCCAGCTAACATATGGTTGAAACATAAAAGAACTCCCCATTTTGTTAAAGCGATAGCGGTAAGTGTCTGCAGTATCTTGAGCAAGCGCATTCGTGGTAACACTGTCTATAAAGTTAAAATTGGTGAAATCTGCTACCCATCCAATTTTTAATGTATTTTTTTTATTCAGTTTTTTATTGATCGAGCTAGAGTTAGAGTATCTGACTTTGTTAAAGTCGTAAGCCATATATGGTTTAAGAGTATAGTCGTCCCAATCATTAGGATTTCTAGAAATAGTATCGTGGTTAGACTTTTGATTTTCAATATTTACACAAGTTGTTGATTTAATGAAAGAAGTTTCATTAAGTGGTTTGGTGTAAGTAGCACCCGAAACTAGCATATTGGTTCCAAACCTCTGATCTTTCGTATTCTCACCATATAAATCAACACCGTCTTCCTCAGCTTGTTCGCTTATTAAAATATCGATTTGACTATCCCCACCTAATGCCCATAGTGATAAATTCCCGCCTTTTTTAAATGGTAGATTAAATTTAATAGCAAAATCTTGGTATTTAGGAATAGCAGAAGTTCCCAGGTTAACCCCCAATAAACTAAATGCTTTTATTGTAGAATAGCGATACATGGCCAAGAAGGAAGCAGAGCTATGTTTAGACAAAGGCCCCTCGACTAAAAACTCTGCTCCAAACAAACCAACTTGACCTGTAAACTCTGTCTTTTCATTGTTTCCATTTCTAATTTTTAAATCAAAAACACCTGCTGTACTATTTCCATATTCCGATGGAAAAGCCCCAGAAAAAAAGTCGCTATTTCCTAGAAACTTGTTATTCAATATGCTTAAGGGCCCACCTGAAGACCCTGAAATTGCAAAGTGGTTGGGGTTTGGAATAGTAATGCCTTCCACTCGGTAAATTACTCCTAGCGGTGAGTTTCCCCTGACAATAATATCGTTTCTGCTGTCATCAGCCCCTTGTACACCTGCAAAATTAGAAGCCATTCTTGCTGGATCACCACGACTCCCTGCATATCGTTCTGTTTCTTCAACAGAAAATTGCTGAGCACTTATAATAGCCATCTCATTATTTACCTCTCTTTTTTCATTAGAAGACACTTCGAAAGCTTCTAACATTTCAGTGGACTCTTCAATTGAAACATTTAGCACCACCTCTTTACCTGAATTAACTACAATTGTTTGACTCTGTGGTGTATATCCAATAAATGTAAATCTAATTTGCTTTCTGCCAAGAGGAACATTTTCAATTTTAAAATTCCCATTTATATCAGTAGCTACACCACTGTTAAAATCACCATTTATAAATTGCACGTTTACTCCAGGTAAAGGAAATTGAGACTCAAGATCTACTACTTTTCCCTTTACAGTCTGTTGAGAATAAATTGAAGCTAAAGAGACGCTAAGTATGGATATTAAAATAATTCTAATTTTCATATTGCTACGTAATTTGTATGAAAATATAAAAAGAAATAGCCATTGACAAATATTTATTAACCTCAAAAAGAGGGATAAAAAAAGGACGGGATAACAGCTAAAAGCCTGACCAACAAGAAAGTAGGTAAAAAAAAAAGGACTTTATACTTTTGAAGAATTTAGTAACGATTCAAATAATGGAACTCCATCTGTATTGCCTAACAAAGGCTCAACAGCTCTTTCAGGATGAGGCATCATTCCCATTACATTTTTATTTTTGTTGGAGACACCAGCAATATTTTTTAAAGAACCATTTGGGTTATCATATTCAGAGACTTTGCCGTTAAGGTCACAGTACTGAAATAAAACTTGGTCTTTTTCAAACAAATCTTCTACTACTTTTTTTTCTGCGTAATATCTCCCTTCTCCATGAGCTATGGGTATTTTATAAGCCTTGTTTTTATCCACGGTTTCAGTAATTCCAGCAGAACCTGAACAAGCTTTTAGAAAAGTGTTTTTGCATATAAATTTTTGGTTATTGTTGTGTAAGAGAACGCCAGGAAGTAACCCTGTTTCGCATAAAATTTGAAAGCCGTTGCAAACTCCTAATAAAAGACCTCCTTTATTAGCATGTTTTACCACCTCTTTCATAATAGGAGAAAATCTTGCTATTGCACCAGACCTTAAATAGTCACCATAAGAAAAGCCTCCAGGAAGAACAATTAGCTCACAATTTTTAGTGTCTTGATCTTTGTGCCACAACTCTACTACTTCTTGTTCTAAAGTTTTTTCTAAGGCATATATCATGTCATGATTACAATTAGACCCTGGAAAAGTTACAACACCACACTTCATAAATATTTAGTTTATATTTCAAATATAAAAGAAAGATATATATAAACAGCTTATTTTAAAACACATATTCTGTAAGAACCTTTCCCAATATCAATAAACTTAAATAGGAGTCAATTAACCACGGATATTTGCTATTTATAACAGCATTCGATAGAAGAATTGAAAAGGGGACAGCTAGGACAAAAAACAATGGATAATTAATGTTTAAAACAAACTTTATAAATAAAAATTGGGCAAAAGTTAAAGCAAGCAGAGAAACTATAATCCAAGAAATTTTCTTGTAGCGGTTGGTACTTTTTATAAACGTATAAACCAAACTACTAAAACAAATTAATACCCCAATTAAGACAGCAAGCAAAATATAACCCCACTCTAATGATCTTGAATAACCAGCACTCCAAGAACTGCCCAACCACTCTTTAAAAACAGAATAAAAGCCATCACTTATTAACGAAACCGGGAAAAAAAAAGCTCCTAGAAAAACCAAAGCTATTAAAGGCATAATATATTCTCGCCATTGAAAAGGCCTAATAAAGTACAACGCGAGCCATAAAATCGGCAATAAAAAAATATTTAAACCATAAAATAAGCAACTTATTATTAACCAACAACTGGCATTAAAAATCTCAATTTTACAGGATTTATTTCTAAAAATCTTAAATAGATTTTCTATTGCAAGTACTAAAAATAAATTCCCCAATAAAGGATTTATCGAAAAGTGAATATTTCCAAACCACCCAATTAAAATAATATAAATCAAACCCGAGGCATAGTTTGATTTTTGAAAAAACACACTTTTATTAATAATTAAATTAATTCTCAGAGCGGTAAAAAAAACTGTAAAACAGTATAAAGCATAAAAAATAGCTGGATTTAATTGAAAAAAAGATTCAATGGGCCAGAGTAAGTTACTTGAATTCACATAATAAAGTAATGTTATAACTGGTAAAATAGCAGCACTAAAAAAGAAATAAATGGGGTTATTAGACCTAAGAAAATTCAACATTATTACAAATTAATCATTAAAGAGTCGAAAAAAGAATTGTCAGAATCAATTATTTTATATTTTTGAAAAAAAATTATTATGAACTGGCTTTTACAT
>CAYREL010000002.1:0-15979 GCA_964423275.1 uncultured Flavobacteriales bacterium
TACTTCAATAGTTACAATACTATTGCTAAAATTAACTGGATTTCCTATGCCATAAATACAAGAGACTGAAGAAACTACTATAACATCTTTTCTGCCAGAGAGTAAAGAAGTTGTAGTACTTAATCGTAGTTTCTCGATATCGTCGTTAATTGAAAGATCTTTTTCTATATAAGTATCCGAAGAGGGCAAATAGGCTTCTGGTTGGTAATAATCGTAGTATGAAACGAAATATTCGACTGCATTGTCAGGGAAAAAGGTTTTAAATTCTTGGTAAAGCTGGGCAGCAAGTGTTTTATTATGAGAAAGAATTAGAGTAGGTCTTTCTACTTTTTCAATCACATTGGCAACAGTAAAAGTTTTACCAGAGCCTGTAACTCCTAGAAGAGTTTGAGCAGCAATTCCATCGTTAATTCCTTGAACCAAATCTGCAATAGCTTCTGGCTGATCTCCAGTTGGAGAAAAATCTGATTTTAAATTAAATTTCACGCTTCAATATTAGTTAATAATATTAGAAGATTCCCATATGTCCCAAGCTTTAAGTGCTTGATGAACTAACATTTGATAACCATTTAGAATTTGAGCATTTTTTAAAAGCGCTTTTTTTAAAAAAAGAGTTTGATTGGGATTGTATATTAAATCAATTACCAAATGTTTGGAAGTCAAATTATCGTAGGAGATTTTTATTTCTTGGTCTACTTCTGGATACATCCCTACGGGCGTAGTATTAATAATTAAAAAATGGCCAGCAACCATATGGCTATTTAATTGGTTCCATGTGAAATAATTATTTAGAGAAGGAAATTTATTTCTTGAAATAAAGTTCACCTCAATATTGTAACCATTTAAGACATAAGCAACTGCCTTGGAAGCACCTCCAGTTCCTAAAACAAGAGCTTTGTTATGGTGAGATTTCAAATATGGTTTTACCATTTGTTTAAAACCATAAACATCGGTATTATATCCTTTTAAAGAAACCAGTTTATTGTTTTTAAAAAATGGCTTGATAGTATTTACCGCATCTATTTTTTGAGATATTTCATTTAAAGAATCTAATTGTGAGATTACTTTTTGCTTAAATGGAATAGTGACGTTAAGTCCAGAGAGTTTATGATTGGAAAATAAATCTCTTAAACTTGAAATATTATCAATTTCAAAATTGGAATAAAGTGCATCAATATTTTCAGTTTTAAACTTTTTGTTAAAAAAGTCCTTTGAAAAAGAATGGACCAAACTCTGACCAATAAGTCCAAAATTTCTCAATTAGTAGGATTAGAGTTAATTTTTGAGCCTAAATATTCTATCAACCAAACAATAAAAATGCCTAAGAAGATTAAAATAAGACAGAAAATATTTTCAGAAAGAGATAAATCAGGAAAAACCCAGCTGTAGGATACTACTTTCTGCTCTCCTCCTCTTCCAATAATAGTTTCTAAAGGAATTTTCCAAGGCCAAATAATTAATAACGAACCAACAACAAATCCCGTTAATAATGAAATTGTAGAGTTGTAGAATTTTTTGAGAACAAAGCTTATTCCATGAGACAGTCCCAAAAAACCAACAATAGCCCCTAAGATAACAGGAAATAAAATATTAAAATTTGAAATAGGATCTGAAACTGATTGAAGCATAATTAACTGATAATTTCCCATTAGAATTAAAACATAAGAGCCTGAAAGACCAGGCAGTATCATACTAGCAACAGAAACTATTCCGCAAATTACAAGGTAATAAAAGGAATCATCTTGAGTAACAGGTTTCAAAAATGCTAAAGAGGCTGCAAAAAAAATCCCCAAAACTAAAGAAATGAAAGAGGAAATATTCCAAGATTTCACCATCTTACCCACATAATATATAGAAGCTATAATTAAACCAAAAAAGAAGGACCAGACAAGTTGTTCATTTTTAGTAAAGAAAAACTCTAAAACTTTTGCTAAAGTAACAATACTTAATGCAGTACCAGAAAAAACTGAAACTAAAAACTTCAGTTGAGTATGTTCTATAAAACTCTTAAAATTTCCAGAAAACAACAACTTAAAAGCCTTCAGATTAAAGGATTTCAAGGAATTAATTAATTGCTCATATATTCCTGTTACTAAAGCTATTGTTCCGCCAGAAACACCCGGAATAACATTAGCTGCGCCCATTCCAAAACCTTTAAGAAGTAAGATCAAATAATGCTTCATTAAATTGAAATTGCTTGGTATCCCCCCTCTAAATTGAGATAGTTTTCCTTATATAAATCATTTAATATTAAAAAATTCAAAATACTTTCTGATCTTTTACCAGAACCACAATGAAAAATAACTGGACGATCTGAGGGTAGTTCATTTAATCTATCTACTATCTCTCCAAGTGGAATGTGGATTGAATAATCTACTTTTCCATCAATTTCTAATTCATAATTTTCTCTTAAGTCTATAAGAAGAAACTCTGATTTTTTTTGCAATAACAAATCTAAGTCGCTTGGAGAAATTCTATTTAAATTCATAAAGGATTATTAAATTATGTGGGCTTTCTTTTTTTGATAATATCTTTTGGAAGGAAATTAAAAAAAGTATCTCCTCTTAACCCTTGTCTTAATGTTTCTAAAGGCAAAACATCAGTAGGAGATATATTTCCTAAATTGACATTTTGATCAAATAAATTTACAAACCAAGTCTGCTGCTTTTTTGACGGTGCCTCCCAAAGTATTTTATTTGGGTCAATTTTAGAAATTATCTTATTGATAAGCATAGTATGCGGTTTTCCATTTGGTCTAAAAATACCTACAGATCCACTTTCTCTACCTTCAGCAATAACTTTCCAGGAACCAGCTTTTAGTTCTTCTGACATCATTTTAATCCATTTTGCAGGGCTAATTAAAATCCCTTCTTCTTTGGAACCAACTTCGCTTAAAACAGTATAATTCTTAGCGTATTTATAAATTAATTCACACTTTTCGTCGTGTTCTAAGATTATTGAGCCATCTGAAATCTCTATAGTTTCAATACCAAAGTTGTCTACTATCTTGAAATAGTCCTCTTCTTGGTTTCTCGCATAATACAATTCAAACATGGTTCCTCCAAAATATGGCTTAACACCAATCTGCTTCATTAAAGCAACTTTTTCTTGAATATTATTTGAAACAATTGACGTGCCAAATCCAAATTTTATAATATCGGTATAGCTTGCACTAGTGGATAAGAAATCTTCCATTTGTCTTGTGCTTAAACCCTTGTCCATCATCATCGTTAGGCCAGTATCTCTAGGAATAGTAGTTCTTTTTGGAATATGAGATAAGGTCATTTGTTAGGATTATCTTTGTAGGGCTGAAAAAACTGATTCATTTCCTCAACTTGTAAAACTTCTGGATAAATGTCAATCAGCTTTTTGAAAGTATTTTGATCTGAGTTTTGCATTTCAGAAAGACTGCTTTTAGCCTCCGATAAATTACCCGTTGAAATTTGCATTGCAACAAGTCTAAGTTTTAGATCTACTTGATTGTCGTTGGATTTAATAGCTTTTTTAACTTCGTTAATTGCAGTAGACTTTGACGTGTTGTCGAATAAAAAATTGGAATAGTCTATCCATGCATCTATATTTTTAGGATCTAATTGGATTACCTTTTTAAAAGCCAATTCTGCTTCAGAATTTTTATTGAGCTTGGCAAGAATTTCTGCATATAAATACCAATAGTCAGGATTTTCAACATCTAAATCTATTGCTTTTTTAATAAACTTAATTGCTTGAACAGGTTGATTATTTAAATCTCTAACAACACCTATGCCTAGCCAAGACTCAGGAAGAGAATCGTCAATTTCTAAACTTTTCTCATAAAACATAAGTGCTTTTGAATAATCACCAATTTTCTCATAACATTCGCCAATACTACAATAGGCATATGCATGAGGACGATCATAGACAAAGGACTCATTAAATGAATCAATCGCTTTTTGATATTCTTTTAAATGAATGAAACTATTGGCTTTTCCATAATGAGCAGCAGTGAATTTCTCATTAATTACCAGACACATTTCATAAGCAAAAACAGCTTCCTTCCAGTCTTCATTAACATTGTATATGGTAGCTAGATTGAACCACGCTATATGACTATATGGATTGCCATCAATCACTTCCTTAAAGTAATTTACAGATTCTTGAAACTTACCAGACTCATGGTATGCAACCCCTAATTCCATCATAACAGTTTCGTCATTTGGTTTGAAACTTAAAATATGTTTTAAAACTTTAATTGCAGAATCGAATTTTCCTATTTGAATAAACTCATAAGATAAGTCTTGTAAATGGTCATTATAAGATGAATCTAATGATATAAGATCGTGAGCATGGTTCAAATATTTAATAGCATTAGGGACAATTTCCATTAGGGAATAGAGCCTACCAAGTCCAAGAACAACATCGATATTATTTGGATGAAATTTATTTAAATTATTTAATGCCTTGAGAGATTCATCAAATCTTTGAGAAGAATTAAGGAATTCAATTTTAATTAATGTTAGTGCCAAGTCAATAGGATACTGTTCAAGAGCAATCTCAAGGGCTTTTTTGGCTTTCTTTTTAAAATCAAGCTCTAAATAGTATTCAATGATTAGTTCAAAGTCTTCAACATCAAAGAAGGCGAAGGTTTCGCCTTTAATCATTGACTCGAAAAGAGCAACTTTCTCAACAGCGTCGTTACCAGGATTAGAATCTAAAAGCATAAAATATATTCACTAGTAAACAAATATACCCTATAAATTTTCTTGATAAAATTATCTACAAACCTTTTTTAAACAAAAAAAAACTATCTCAAAAAATATAACTAGAAGTAATGAAAAAATCAATAAATAATTGATGATTTAGGGTTCAATATTTTATCTTCGAATCGTAAAATATTTATTTGCTATGACTTTAATTAAATCTATCTCTGGAATTAGGGGGACAATTGGGGGAAATCCAGGCCAAAACCTTACTCCTATTGATATTGTAGAATCAATTTCCGCTTATGGTTCTTGGTTGAAAACCAACCATCTAAACAAAAAACTAAAAGTTGTTATAGGAAGAGATGCAAGAATTTCTGGAGAAATGGTAGAGAATATTTGCATTGGCACTCTTCAAGCAATGGGAATTGATATTGTAAATATTGGTTTATCTACTACACCAACTGTAGAGATTGCTGTTCCTTTAGAAAATGCAGATGGAGGAATTATTCTAACCGCTAGTCACAATCCAAAACAATGGAATGCTCTAAAACTACTAAATAATAAAGGAGAATTTATTAGTGCAGAAGATGGGAAAAAGCTTTTAGGTTTTATAGAAAAAAATCAATTTTCATTCGCTAGCGTAGAAGAACTTGGTGTAGTTACTTTTAATGACAACTATATTGATGAACACATAAATAAAATATTGAAACTTAATCATGTAGATGTTAATTCAATTAAAAAAGCTGAATTATCTGTTGTCATTGATGCGGTTAACAGTACTGGTGGAATAGCAATTCCTAAATTGTTAAAAGCATTAAAATGCAAAGAAATTACAGAAATATATTGCACACCTAACGGAGAGTTTCCTCATAATCCAGAACCTCTTGCTGAACACCTTGAAGACCTTAGCAACAAGGTAAAAGAAAAAAATGCAGATCTTGGCATCGTAGTTGATCCAGATGTCGACCGTTTGGCTTTTGTTTGTGAAAACGGAGAAGTTTTTGGAGAGGAATATACCTTAGTTGCTGTTGCAGACCATATTACAGGAGAAAAATCTGGAAATAGTGTTTCTAATTTATCTTCAACAAGAGCTCTTTCTGATGTAACAATTAAAAATGGTGGTAAATATTATGCCTCAGCAGTTGGAGAAGTCAACGTTGTTGAAATGATGAAAGAAAAAAATGCTGTGATCGGTGGGGAGGGTAACGGAGGAGTTATATTTCCTGAATTACATTATGGAAGAGACGCTCTAGTAGGAATAGCTTTATTTTTAACCTACTTGGCTAATAAAAAATTAAAGATGAGTGATCTTAAAAATTCATTTCCTCAATATACAATTAGTAAAAATAAACTTGCTTTAACAAACAGCACCAATATAGACTTGCTTCTAGAGAAAATTTCTAATAAATATAAAACAGTAAAGCAAAATAAAATTGATGGTCTAAAATTAGAGTTTGAAAACGAATGGGTCCACATGAGAAAATCAAATACTGAACCAATCATTCGAATTTATGCAGAAAGTCAAAATGAAAAATCTGCCCATAACCTAGGGGAAAGATTTGTTGAAGAACTAAAAAGTTTGATTTAATTATATTTGAATATTATTATGAAAGTCTACTTAGATAATGCAGCTACAACATCAATTGCTAAAGAGGTTATTACAGAAATCGAACCTTATCTATCTACTTATTTTGGAAATCCATCTAGCACACACTCTTTTGGAAGAAAAACCAAAAATGCTATAGAAATTAGCAGAAAGAAGATTGCTGATTTTATCAATGCAGATAATAGTGAAATAATTTTCACTTCCGGTGGTACTGAAGCTGATAATATGGCCATTAGACGCGCGGTTATAGATTTAAACGTAAAAAGAATTATAACCTCCAAAATTGAACACCATGCAGTTGGGCATACCGCTGAAAATCTAAAAGACTCACACAACATAGAAGTTGTCTATTTATCAACTGATAAAAAAGGAAATCCATCTATTGAGGAACTAAAAGAGCTTTTAAAGAAAGACGTTAAAACATTAGTTTCCTTAATGCATGCAAATAACGAAATTGGGACTTTACTACCTTTAGAAGAAGTTTCTTTGTTGTGTAACAAATATGAAAATGTATATTTTCACTCCGACACCGTTCAAACAATGGGTCATTATTCATTAGATGTTAAAAAATTAAAAATTGACTTTTTGGTTTGTTCAGCCCATAAATTTCATGGTCCAAAAGGAATAGGTTTTCTTTATGTGAATAAAAACCTGCATTTAAACCCAATTATTACTGGTGGATCTCAGGAAAGAAATCATAGAGGAGGAACGGAAAACCTGTATGGAATTATTGGATTAGCAAAAGCCATGGAGTTGGCATTTTCTGACTTAGAAAGCCATCAAAAACATGTGGAAAAACTTAAATATTACATGAAAGAAGAATTATATAAAATAGATTCTAGAATTATATTTAATGGGGAAACAGATCCAAATAAAAGTTTGTACACCGTGCTAAGTGTTGGCTTTCCTAAAGATATTTGTAATTCTATGTTGCTATTTAGTTTAGATATTTTTGGAATTGCTGCCTCCGGTGGAAGTGCGTGTTCCTCAGGATCAACAAAAGGATCTCATGTTCTGGCTGAATTACCATTACTGGAAAACTTTCAAACTGTAAGATTCTCGCTTTGTAGATACAATACTATTGAAGAAGTTGATTACACTTTGGATAAAATAAAATCTATTGTTATAAAAGGAAAATAATATGCAAGTAACCATTACTGGATCGGGAACATCTCAAGGGGTACCAGTAATTGGTTGTGATTGTAAAGTTTGCAAATCAAACGATAAGAAAGACAAGAGATTTAGATGTTCTGTTCATATTTCCTACAAAGGAAAATCTATTGTTATAGATACAGGACCAGATTTTCGACAACAAATGTTGAATGCGGAAATAAAATCTTTAGACGCAGTACTATTTACCCACGAACATAAAGATCATGTTGCTGGTCTTGACGATGTAAGACCTTTTAACTTTTCTCAAAAAAAACCAATAGACATATATTGTACAGACCAGGTTTTTAAAGCGTTGAAAAGAGAATTCCATTATATCTTTGATCCTAAATTTCAATATCCTGGAATTCCTAAAATTAATAGATACTCCATTATTAAAAATAAAAATATTTCAATTGCTGGTATTAATATTGAACCTATTGAAGTAATGCATTATAAATTACCTGTTTTAGGGTTTAAAATTGATGGTTTTGCTTACATCACAGATGCAAAAACAATTGAAGATTCTCAAAAGAAAAAATTAAATAACCTAGATGTTTTGGTAGTTAATGCGCTAAGGATTAAGCAACACATGTCACATTTCAATTTGGAGGAAGCAATAGAACTAATAATGGAGCTAAAGCCAAAAAAAGCAATACTTACCCACATATCCCATTTTATGGGTGTTCATCAAGAAGTTCAAAAAAAACTACCAGAGAATATTTATTTGGCATACGATGGTCTTAAAATTAATTTAAATCAATAGAAATGCGAATCGATATAATATCAGCGGTTCCCTCACTTCTTGAAAGCCCATTTAATGACTCTATTTTAAAAAGAGCAAAAGAAAAAAAATTAGTAGATATTAAAATTCATAATCTAAGAGATTATTCTATAAACAAACAAAAAAGTATAGACGATTATGCTTTTGGTGGTGGTGCAGGAATGGTCTTAAGTATAGAACCATTTGCGAAATGCATAAATCAACTAAAAGAAAATAGAAATTACGATGAAGTCATCTTTATGACACCAGATGGGGAAATGCTAAAACAAAGAGATGCCAACCAACTTTCTCTTAATAAAAATATAATTATTCTTTGTGGACACTACAAAGGGATAGACCAAAGAATAAGAGATTACTTAATTACCAAAGAAATATCAATTGGAGACTATGTTCTTTCTGGTGGTGAGTTACCTGCAGCTGTACTTTGTGATGCCATAATAAGACTTATTCCAGGCGTATTAAATAATGAAACCTCTGCTCTCACAGACTCATTTCAGGATGATTTACTTGCACCACCAGTATATACAAGGCCAGCTAAATTTAACGAATGGGAAGTGCCTGAAATATTAACCTCTGGAAATCTTAAAGCAATTGAGAAATGGAGAGAAGAAAAAGCCATAGAAAATACAAAAAAAAGAAGACCAGATCTAGGAGAAAATAAAAAGGAATAAAATTATAAGTTCTCATTTAATAAAATATTAAATATTCTTTGTAATATTGCAACCCTTAAACCAAGACTAATGGATATAATCAAAGAAATTTCAAATGAACTTAATGAATCGAAGCAATGGCCTTCATTTAATGCTGGCGATACGATAACTGTTACCTACAAAATTAAAGAAGGTGATAAGTCAAGATTGCAATCATTCCAAGGGACTGTTATCCAAAGAAGAGGTTCAGGACCAACAGAGACTTTTACGATTAGAAAAATGTCTGGTGGCACAGGAGTTGAGAGAATATTTCCTCTTGGATCTCCTTTTTTAGAAAATATTGTGATCAATAAAGAAGGTTCTGTTAGAAGATCTAGATTATTTTACTTAAGAGAAAGAACTGGAAAATCTGCTAGAATTAAAGAAAAGAAGTATTTTTCAAAGAAAAAGTAGTTGTTACATTCTTTCAGGCATTTCAATACCCAAAATTCCCATTCCCTTTCCAATTATTTTTGCAACTAACTCAGACATTTGAATTCTAAAGTTACGTAAAGAATCATTCTTTTCTGTTATTATGGGATGATCATGGTAAAATGAATTATAAGATTTTACTAAACTATATAGATAATTTGCCAATAAATAAGGAGATAGTTCTTTTGCAGATTGGGCTAAGACATCCGGAAAATTTGAAATATCTTTTAATACTTCTAGTTCTTTTGAATTTAATTTTAAGTCTTCAATACTAAATTCTTTGTTCAAATCATCAGACTTATTTAACAAACTCTTAATTCTAACGAAAGTATATTGAATAAAAGGACCTGTATGTCCAGATAAATCTATAGTTTCTTTTGGATTAAAAGACATTTTCTTTTTTGGATCCACTTTCAAAAGAAAATATTTCAATCCAGAATTACCAATCTTTTTACAAATATCCAAAATTTCTTCCTCTGATAATTCTTCTAAAAAACCCCTTTCAGATGTTAAAGATTTTGCTTCATTTATTACAGAATTTAGTAATTCATCTGCATCTACTACTGTACCTTCTCTAGACTTCATTTTGCCCTCAGGAAGTTCAACCATCCCATAGGACAGATGAAAACAATTTGAAGCCCAATTATAATTTAATTTTTTTAAAATATTAAATAGAACTTTAAAGTGGTGGTTTTGTTCATTTCCAACAGTATATATAATTCCAGATAAATTTGGATAATCATTATACCTTTGAACAGCAGTACCAATATCTTGTGTCATATATACTGAAGTACCATCTGAACGAACTAATAATTTGTCATCTAGATTATCTTTTGAGAAGCTACTCCAAATTGAACTATCTTCCTTTGAATAAAAAATACCATTTTCAACGCCTTGTTGCACTACATCCTTTCCTAAATGATAGGTGTCGGATTCGTAATAAAGATGGTCAAATTCCACATTTAAGTCTTTGTATGTTTTATCAAAACCACTATATACCCATTGATTCATTTTTTCCCACAAAGCTCTCACATCGAAATCTTCATTCTCCCATAACAAAAGCATTTTTTGAGCTTCTAATAAAATAGGTGCTTTTAGTTTTGCTTCTTTTTCAGATATCCCACTATCCATTAATTCTTTTATCTCCTGTTTGTATACCTTATCAAAAATAACATAGTACTTTCCAACCAAATGATCGCCCTTCAAATTAGTGGACATAGGAGTTTCTCCATTTCCAAATTTTTGCCACGCAACCATAGATTTACAAATATGAATACCTCTATCATTGATAATTTGAGTTTTAACCACTTTATGACCTGCTGCTTTTAAAAGAGATACTACACTATCGCCTAAAAATATATTCCTTAAATGCCCTAAATGCAACGGCTTATTAGTGTTTGGAGAAGAATATTCTACCATGAAAAGTTCACCAGTAGGTTTGGTAACAAAACCATAATTATCTTCTTCAAACCAACCTTTAAAAAAAGTAAGCCAGTATTTTTGCTTTATTTTAAGATTTAAGAACCCTTTGACAACATTAAACTCTTCAAAATAATTTTCGTTTTTAAGCAAATAATTTCCAATAAATTCAGCTGTTTTTTCAGGAGACTTTTTACTCATCTTAAGCAAAGAAAAAACTACCAATGTTAAATCTCCCTCAAAATCTTTCTTTGTGTTTTCAACAATAATTAAATCTTGAATATTGTCTCCTTCATACAAGGCATTTACTGCTGTAGCAATAGATTTTTTAATTGTAGGAAAATTGATCATTAAAATTTACTTAGTTTATAAATTATAATTAATTACAAAGTTACTTGTTATTTCTTGGAGATTTATTTCTCAAATATTTTTTTATACTTTTCTATTTTGGGCTGAATTACAAATTGGCAATAACCTTGACTTTTATTATTATTAAAATAATTGTGGTGGTAATCTTCTGCAGGATAAAAAATATCAATTTTCTCAACTTGAGTAACTATAGGCTGGTCCCATACTTTTTCAGCTATTAATTCTTGCTTGAATTTTAAAACCTCATGTTTATGAGAATCTTTAACAAAGAAAATAGCAGACCTATATTGAGTTCCAATATCATTACCTTGTCTGTTTAGAGTTGTTGGATCATGGGTTTTCCAAAAGACTTCTAAAAGATGAGCTAAATCAACTATGGATGGATTAAATACAATTTTTGCAACTTCTGCATGTCCAGTCTTTCCAGAGCAAACTTCATTGTAAGTTGGGTTTTTAATTGCTCCTCCACAGTATCCTGGAGTTACCTCTTCTACTCCATTTACTTGCTGAAATATTGCCTCAACACACCAAAAACAACCAGCGCCAAAATAAATCGTATCTAAATTTTCATTTTTCATATCCAAACTTATTAAATCATTGTTATTATTACCAAGACAATTATAAAATGGTAAAAATATTAATAAATATAGGCATCTAAACAATGTTGGTTTCATAAATTATATATTTAGCTGAAATTAGCTATTCTAAGACAAAGTATTGAATTTGATGAAGAAAATTGGTATTATTTCTGATACCCATAGTTTTTGGGACGACTCATTTGAAAAATATTTTTCAAATTGTGATGAAATCTGGCACGCAGGAGATATTGGCAATTTAAAAATCACAGATAAGCTTGGTGAAATTGCACCTCTAAAAGGTGTTTATGGAAATATAGATAATGATAAAATAAGACAAGAATTTCCATTAAATCAATACATGGAGTTTGGAAATCACAAAGTTCTAATGACTCATATTGGTGGTAAACCTTACAATTATTACAAAAACTGCAAAGAAGAAATTGAAAAATTCAAGCCAACTATTTTTGTTTGTGGACACTCTCATATATGTAAAGTGATTTATGATAAAAAATACAATATGCTATATATAAACCCCGGGGCAGCAGGGATTGTAGGATTTCACAAAGTAAGAACAATAATTAGGTTTGAACTCCACTTGGAAACCATAAAGAATTTGGAAGTAATAGAATTAAAGACAAGAAGCGATTTATCTAAGTCTATCCAACGAACTAACTAATTTCTCATCTTTCTTAATAGCTCTATTGGCTAAAAAAATGATTGGTAAAGAAGCTACTAAAAGATACATGCTAAAAGAGTAATTAATAGACTTTAAAGAATTATTTTCAATAGATAATAAAAATTCTTCAGCACTTGATACTTCTAAAAACATATATACAAGAGTAATTAAAACAAAAAAATAAGAAAGCATTCCATATCTTAACTGCTTTTGTCTTTTCTTAAAGTTGACCAACATTAAGATTCCGAAAGCAACAGCTACTAAATAACCTGAATAAAATGGATAAACCTTAAATCCTTCTAAGGAAGATTTACTTTCCCAACCTGTTGGATAAAAACTATAAGTAGATTGACCTTCTAAAACTATCGAAGCAAACGGCAGAAAAGAGGCTGTAAATAAAACAGCGCAAAACAATATTATATAGATAGTTTGTATTCTTTGTAGCATAAAAATTAAAATTTAAGATTTAAATAAATTATTTATTTGTAAAAATAGTTATTAAGATCAATGCAAAAAATTTTTTTAAATAAGATACTTTATTATATTTGACATGTCTATCGACAATATTCCACTTTATTTCTTAAGAAAAATTCAAAAAATAATTTATCCCCTTTAAACTAATCTTCTATAGATGTACGATATTGAAAAATTAAATAATAAAAAAGTTACTGAACTTAGAGAAATTGCAGAAAAATTAAATGTTTCCAAAGCAGATAAACTTAAAAAACAAGAGTTAGTATATAAAATTCTAGATGAACAAGCTCTTAAACCATCCTCTGAAAACGTTAAAAAAGAAACAAATACACCGAAGGTAGAGATTAGTAAAACTATTGTGAAAAAGCCAGAAAGAGCAACAGAACCTAGAAAAAAGCCTGTTCACTCTAACGATAGAAATAACCATAGAACTAACGACAGAACTAACGACAGAAACAAGGACAGAAACAACGATAGGAATAAGGACAGAAACAACGAAAGGAGCAAGGATAGAAATAACGAAAGGAGCAAGGATAGAAATAACGAAAGAAATAATAAACGTGAGGATTACGAATATGATTTTGCTGGAATTATTATTAGCGAAGGTGTTTTAGAACTTATGCAAGATGGCTATGGATTTTTAAGATCCGCTGATTATCATTATTTATCCTCACCAGATGATGTTTATGTTTCTCAATCTCAAGTTAAATTTTTTGGACTTAAAACTGGAGACACTATAAAAGGAATCGTAAGACCTCCTAAATTTGGTGAAAGATACTTTCCTTTGGTAGAAGTTGATAAAATTAACGGAAGAGATCCTGAATACATCAGAGACAGAGTTCCTTTTGAATCTTTAACCCCTTTATTTCCATCTGAAAAATTTAACTTAACTGGACATAGCCAAGAATCTATTTCTACTAGAGTTATGGATTTATTTTCTCCTATTGGAAAAGGACAAAGGGGAATGATTGTAGCCCAACCTAAAACTGGAAAAACTGTCTTACTTAAAGATGTAGCAAATGCTATTGCTGCCAAT
Source organism: uncultured Flavobacteriales bacterium (assembly GCA_964423275.1). Classification (GTDB taxonomy): domain Bacteria; phylum Bacteroidota; class Bacteroidia; order Flavobacteriales_D; family Parvicellaceae; genus MED-G20. Next base: position 13,895 of record CAYREL010000002.1, read on the forward strand.
CACCCCGAGACCTATTTGATGGTTTTATTAATTGACGAAAGACCTGAAGAGGTTACTGATATGCAAAGAAGTGTAAAAGCAGAAGTAATAGCTTCTACATTTGACGAACCAGCAGACAGACACGTAAAAGTAGCCAACATAGTTCTACAGAAAGCCAAAAGATTGGTGGAGTGTGGTCATGATGTTTGTATTCTTTTAGATTCTATCACCAGACTTGCAAGAGCATATAATACGGTAATGCCTGCTTCTGGAAAAGTATTAACTGGTGGTGTTGATGCCAATGCACTTCACAAGCCAAAAAGATTTTTTGGAGCAGCTAGAAAAATTGAAAATGGAGGATCTCTAACAATTTTAGCAACTGCACTTACAGAAACTGGTTCTAAAATGGATGAAGTTATATTTGAAGAGTTTAAAGGTACTGGTAACATGGAACTACAACTTGACAGAAAAATATCTAACAGACGAATTTTCCCATCTATAGATATCCTAACTTCAGGAACAAGAAGAGAAGATTTGTTAATGGATAAAGAAACCTTGCAAAGAGTTTGGATTCTTAGAAAACATTTAGCCGACATGAACCCTGTAGAAGCTATGGAATTTATAAAAGATAGACTTAGATCTTCTAAATCTAATGAGGAGTTCTTGGTATCTATGAATGGATAATGTTTAGGTACATAAAAACTTCTTTTATTGCCATTGTTGTTTCGCTAGTATTTGAATTGATAATTCATCAATCCAATTTTGAAATTAATTTTCAATTAAGCTTAATTAGTTTTGTTTTTCACTCTTTAAATCTAATTATAGCCATTGTATTAGCTGTAAATTATCAAAACCCGACTAATTCTAGAATAGATAACTTGAAAAAGGGAATTTTAATAAGCATTGTATTCTCCTTATCGATAAGTTTTTATTTCTACAGTTACCACAAGTGGATAAATCCGGAGTTTTTAGAAAATAAAAAACAATCGCTAATTGAACTATCGGAAAATCCTGAAACTATAAGACAAGCCAAACTGAATATAAATTCAAACCCAGACTTTTACAATGGAAAATCTGCAGAAGACCTATTAGAAATGCAGCAAGAGAATATCAATGATATATTAAAACCAGGAAAAGTATTCCCAATTAGTTTGTTTTCATTTTTGTTTTTAGGGATGATATCTACCTTAATAATAAGTCTTTTAACAAATTTATTTCAAAAGAAAACTTAAATTATTTTATTGGCCACACTATCGAAATCTAAGCCGTCAAAATTACCACTGCTCATCATTAAAAGATTAGAATTATCCCAATTTTCTGAAAACAATTGATTTTGCAAATCATCAGATGAAGTAAAAACTTTAACGTTAGGAGTTCCAAAAGCATTATAAACGTCTTGCTCTGTAATATTGTCAAGTCTTTTATGCTTAATTGTTTCAATATTGTAATAAACATAAGCTATATCTGCTGCAAGCATACTTTTAGAATATAATTTTAGAAACTCTGTGTTCAAACTACTAAAAGTATGTAACTCCATGCAGGCTACTAATTTTCTTTCTGGAAATTGATTTTTTAATGCGTTGGTTGTTGCCTTTAATTTGGATGGTGAATGCGCAAAATCCTTATAAAATGCAGTGTGGTCATTGGCCTTTACCAATTCCAATCTTTTAGATGCCCCTTTAAAGTCCGCTATAGATTTATAAAAGTCTATTTTATCAATTCCGATTTTCTCACATACTAACTGAGCAGCTTTTAAATTTTGAAGATTATGAATTCCAAAAATTTCTATTGGATGTCTGTTGTTTAGCTCATCAATAAGTAAAGTATTGGATTTTTCTATTATGTGATTATGGGTGCTGTAGGGTATTAATTGGCATAAATAGGTATTGGAATTTACCATATCATTTAGGACTTCGTCTTCTTTACAAAATATTAAAGCACCTTCATCTTGGATACTTTCAGCAAAAATATGGAACTGTTTTATGTAGTTTTCAAAAGTTGGAAAAACATTTATATGATCCCAAGCAATTCCACTTATTACAGCAATATTTGGTCTATAAAGATGGAATTTAGGTCTTCTATCAATTGGAGAAGATAGATATTCAT
>CAYREL010000003.1:0-14168 GCA_964423275.1 uncultured Flavobacteriales bacterium
TTGCTTTTTTAACTAAGTCAGCTTTTTCTTAACTAAATGGTTTAAAACTTATGAAATGAAGAAGTTATGTATTATTCTAATGTTCCTGCCATTTTTTGGATTGTCTCAAAATGCATGCAAAAAATGTTCAGAATTTTTAGTGGAAAATAATTGGCCTGATCTTATTTCGTGCATTTCAAATGAAATAAAAAAGACAGATAACATTAACGATTATATGTGTAGAGTACAATGCTATGGAGCTATTGTCCAAAAAACAGATTCTATTACCTTGATTATAAATAACGTAAAAAAGTACTGCTCTAAAAAGGATATTCTAATCTTTACATTAACGGACTTAGAAATAATTATTAATAGAGATTCTTTATTTGCAAATGGGATCCCGTCTAAGCAGCATCTGCATATTGAAAAATTATTAAATGAGTTATGAACGCCGGCAAGATTTCATAATTTGTTGAGGATTTTTTAAGTTGTATTTAGAGTCAAATAGGCTAAAGAGATTGAAAACTTAATTATTATTTTTCACATGAGAAACCAAAACATCCTGTATATAATTTTTTAAGTCACGATCTTCGTGTACGGCCATTATTTTTAACGGCTTAACTATTTCATCAGGAATATCTATTAATTTTTTCATTTTACAATTTCTTATTTTATTTCAAACTTATCAATACCTTAATTGTGGTATTTATGTATGTTATTTATTTAGATAGTAGTTTAAAAAAAGTATTTGAGTAGTTTTTAAGTTAAGGTTCTACATCTTAATTAATTTTAAACAGCAATTTAAATTAACAATTTTTTTTTATTTTCCTCATATGTTTGTTTTTTTTAATATAAAATTTATATTTTTTTAACAAAAACCAATTTCCTTTTACTTAAAACATTAATATTTATAACATTACATTTTTTAAATTAAACTCATGATAATTATGCAACCTCAAGACCTACCCTGAGCCATATTTTGACATTTAATTGGCTAGTCTTTAAATAGGTTTGCGTAGTAAATTTTTCTACTAATTCTTAGGTTTTGTATTTTTAAGATTATTTTTAATTGTAAATCCATCAAACAAAGACTCATATATATCAAATAGAGCCTATATTTGATAAAGAATTAAAAAATGAAAGATTTTCTTATAAAATGGTATCCTGTAATAATCGCCTTTGCTTGTATGTTGTATTCAATAGGACTTGGCCTTGCTGGCATGACTGATGAAGCTCAATATTCCGCACATTGGCCAGGAACAATATTACTATTTACTTTAGCTATTAACCAAATCAATAGATTATGAGTTTAGTATTTTTTGGTGTTGGATTTTTATTATTTTCTATCTATTTAATATTTCTTATATGGAATATAATATACAATGGTAAAAAGCAAAAAGAGCAAAATTATCCAAATATAGGTAATACAAATAGTGATAATATTGATCTAGACGGAATTGGCAATCAAGGCAGAGTTCCTAAGTAAACATTTACCAATCAGTTAATTTACTACACTTTTAGTATTATTTAGATACTGAAAGTTTCTTTAGGATAATGTTTGAATCGTCTAACACAAGCTTTACATAATAAATACCTCTTTCAAAGCCTGTTAAAGATATATCGTACTCAATATTGTTTACTATCGTTTTGTTTTTAACCTGACCAATTTGGTTGTAAATAATAATTTCCTTAATCATTTTTCCTGAAGAATAATGCACAATATTATTCGCAGGATTTGGATATTGCTTGACATTGTCTTCTTTCTCAGTAATTCCAACCGAACTATTGTTACATGGAAGTAATGGATATAGAAAATTAGTAGAAAAATCTACTGCTTGAGTAAATAATGGATTTGCATGGCCTGTTCCAGCCCAGCTATGTCCAACGTTAAAAATTAAAGTATCGTTAAGTATCCCAGCATTGTCAAGTGCTGGTTTCATTGCATTCATTCCACAAAGATTTAATACAGTAGGTTGCGCAAGTCCTGGACCACAATTAAAGTTTACTATAAGGTCATTTGTTCCATGAATACAAACTATTGGATCATCTGTAGAATCTACCCAGGCCAAATCATTTATTCCACCAGCAAAACTTACAATTCCACCAATTTCAGACGAATAGCCGTCGTTTCCAGCATCTCCCTCTAATGTTCCACCAATAGTGGAAACAAGCGCTTGAACATCTATTGGAGAAGTAGGTAAATCGCTAATAGAATTTAAATAAGACATGTGAATAGCTAAAACTCCTCCAGCCGATAAGCCGCCTGTAAATATTCCATCAGGGTGTATCCCTAAAGTATTGCCATTGGCATGGTCTTTTCTTAAATATCTTACCGCAGCCTTAACATCTGCTACTGCCTTTAAAACAGTGATATATTGAATATCGTTGTAAAAAGCAAAAGTCAAGGCATTGGCTGCCAATCTATAATTTGCTGAAATTGCAACATATCCTTTTTTAGCGTAAGAAGTACAAAAATCTACACAATCTACCGATCCTTTTTCTCCAGCGTAAAATGCTCCGCCATGCAGGTACAATATTACAGGTCTATTGGTAACAGTATCTCCATCTGGCGTATAAATATCCATTTTATGAAAGAAGTCGTTATAAACATCAGAGTAATTTACAGTAGAAACAGATACTGTATTAAATATTTCTGTTTGATATCTTCCATTGCATTGTCCGTAGCTGAAAATGGAAATAGAAAGTAGTATTATAGAGAGTAATTTTTTTTTCATTGCAATTTAATATACATCTAATTTACACTATTTTATAATGACAACTATTTTGTTTACTGCAATTGATAAATAGTCACTTAATTAAGCTTTTGGACAATTTTTTAAAACTTCATAAAATTAGAAATAGGCAAAAAATGCTATTTTTTAGCTAAAAAACGTCATAAATTGGGTTAAAAAACCTCATTTTAGTCAATATTTATAGTATTTGCTTTATTTGGAATATTTACAAAGGCCAAAAAATGTAGATGAATTTTTCATGTAATATTTCATAATAAAGACTTAAATTTGGGATAAAATATTTTTAAGATGGAAGATTTAATGAAAATAGCACAAGTATCTATAGCACTTTCTGTTGCCTTTGTATGGATTTTTAGATACCACAATGTTATCAAAGAGTTTAAAAGTTTTGGTTTAAGTGATTTAACCAGAAATTTTGTTGGGGTTAGTAAAATTGCGTTATCAACTCTACTCGTCACTGGAGTTTGGTTTCCGTCTTTGGTTTTCGTTTCCTCGCTTTTAATGGGTTTTTTCATGGTGTCAGCACAGTTTTTCCATTTCAAAATAAAGAATACTTTTATTAAGCACTTACCATCTTTGGTGCTTTTAATATTGTGTGGATTTATTGCTTATTTATCTATGCCATAACTTTTTTATGACCATAAACAGTACTACCCTCTGCATACTTCTTTCAAGTTTGTCCTTTTTTGCCTATGTTTTGTCCTACTTTATAACCCCCCATATGAAGAGTGAGTTCAAGAGATTTAACCTTGAAAAAATGGGGTTATTAATAATTATATTGCAGTTTTTAGGGGCCGCAGGTCTTCTTGTTGGTCTTGAGATTAATTTAATTCTCATCATTTCTTCATTAGGCCTTGCTTTATTAATGTTTCTTGGTTTAGCAGTTAGGATTAAACTCAAAGACAGTCTTTGGATATCTTTACCTGCTTTATTTTATATGACTTTGAATGCCTATATATTTTTAGAAGCAATCAATTATCAGCAATTTTTTTAAAAACAAGACTTTATTTAGCCTTAAACTGTCTTTTTTTAGACTCCCTTGAATTTCAAAAAACGTATAAAAACAAGCAAAAAACTCTATTTTTTTGTCGGAAAACGTTAAAAAAGCATTAAAAACATCTTTTTTTGCAGTTTTATTAAATTTTCAAATATTAAAAATAAATTTTCATCTACTAGTTTTAATTTCTATATCTACTTGTTTTAGTTTAACTTTGATGATCGTTATTCACGTAATGATGTTTAAGTTGAAAGGGTATGTTTGGTATGGTTGCCTCTCATATCCTTTTTTCTTTATTGTTTTTTCTCCAACCAATATTTTCAATTATAACAGTTATGGAATTCAAAAGATTTAAAAGAAAGGGACTTATTTTCAACAACAATAGTATTGGTCTTGGTCTAGAGCTAAGAATTGGAAAGAAAATAAAGGTCTATAGAATCGAGAGACTAACCAAGGAAGACAAGACTTTTGAATACTTAATTTACGATGGCCCTAATACCATTGACGGATCATTAAATAAACAAATTGTTGAATTTTTAGAAAAAAGAGATGCTGATTGTTCATTTTTTGATGGAGAGCCTAAAATTTGGGAAAAAATAAAATGATAACATTTCATTTTCAATAAATTTTATTTTCTATAAATAGGCTGCAAACTGTTTCACCATTTCTTCAAAAGGTTATTCATTAGTTTAGCTAAATTACTCGTATTGTTAAGGTTAGCTAAACAAGAACTGTAGTCCAGCCTTAAAATCGATAAGGTTGCATGGAATGAAAGAAACGCTAAAAAAGAAAAAAACTATCACGGTCGTAAAAACACCAACAGTGGTTAATAGACAAGCTTTTTACTCTAGGTCCTTAGATACGAGCAACGTTCACTTGTGGTTGTGGATTTGAAAATTAAATCACAATAATTTCATTTCGTAATCATATTCTAACTAATAATTTTGTTTTCATCATTTATAGTCTTTATTTAGATATTTTATATTACCATTTCAAATGAACCATTTTAAAACAGATTGGACTTGGACAGTTTTAGATTTTAGAATCTGCTTGCCTATATTACTAACACTAGTCTTTTTTTCTATCTACTGGTTTACCTCAAAATCTGAAAAAATTAAGAAGAGATTCTATGATAAGTATGACCATGATCAAGCCTCTTTAAAACATATTTTCTTTACAAAATATTCTGGTTTTATTTCTATGGGAATACTTCCTACCATTCTTTGTTTGGTCTTTTTACAAGAATTAACTCTTGCAGACCTTGGATTAACTTTTATTTACGAAACTTCTCTATTTTCTTTAATATGGATTTTGGGGCTCTCTGTTTTGATTATCCCATTGGTTTATTTTTCTGCTAAAAAACCAAAAAATCTAATTAATTATCCTCAAATAAGAGCAAAAGTTTGGACTAAAAAAATGGTTTTCATCAATGCTCTTGGTTGGTTCTTATACCTTTTTGGATACGAATTTTTATTTAGAGGTGTACTTTTAATTCCACTAATAGAACCTCTTGGAATGTGGCCTGCAATAGCCATAAATATTGCTCTTTACTCGGCAACACATATCCCAAAAGGGCTGGACGAAACTGTTGGTGCTATTCCATTGGGTTTTGTCTTGTGTTTATTAACGATAAGTTCTGGAACTATTTGGATAGCATTTATTGTACATGTTGTTATGGCATGGACTAATACATTTACAGCTTTAAAATTTCACCCAGAGATGAATCTCAAAAAGTAATGAGCAGTTTGGAGGGGAAAGTCGCTATTATTACTGGATCTAGTAGAGGGATAGGAAAATCCATAGCTATTGAGCTGGCAAACAAAGGGGTGTCCATAGTTTTAAATGGAAGAGACTCTTCAAGGTTAGAACAAGCCACTAAAGAGCTTAAAAAAATTCATAACAATGTCATTTCTGTTTGTTGTGATGTTTCTATTGCTGAACAATCCAAAGATATGGTCAGCCAAGCGCTGAAAATGTTTGGTAAATTGGATATTTTGATTAATAATGTTGGTGTTTCTATGAGAGGAAATGTTGCAGATTTAAATCCAGAGGTTTATAAAACTGTTTTTGAAAGCAATGTTTTAGGTGCTATTAACCCTACAATTCCAGCTTTAAAAGAGCTTAGGAAAACTCAAGGAAGTCTAGTATTTATTTCTAGTCTTGCAGGAATAAGAGGATTGCCTTATTTGTCTGCTTACAGTTCTTCAAAAATGGCTTTAAAAGCTATTGCCGAATCTATCAGAATTGAAGAAAAGCAGAATAATATTCATGTTGGTTTAATTCAGGTTGGTATTACTCAAATTGAACACAATAAAGAAACTATTTCATCAGACGGAACTAAAATAGTTTTAAAAAATAGAGATTCTTCCAAAGTTGATTCAACTCAAAGAGTAGCTAAAAAAGTAATTAACAATATTCAAAAAAGAAAATTCATTACAACTCTTACTCCTATTGGAAAATTAAATAAGTTTCTTCAAGCAAGATTTCCCATGTTGGTAGAAAAAATAATTTTGAGCAACTTGGATAAATTCAAAGATAAAAGTGAGTAAAGATGCTTGTAGGAAAAGATTTTGATAAAATAGAAATTTCTTTATTTGGCTTTGATCTAGTTGAACCCAATGCATTTATTGGGGATAGTATTATACTAATAGTAGCATTATTACTAGCCTCAAAAACCAAAAAATTTAGTACCTCTTCAGAGTTCTTTAAAAATTGGAGATATTTCTATTTGCTCTTTGGCTTTGATATGTTTTTTGGGGGCATTGGTCATCTAATGTTCAAGTATTGGGGCTTTAATGGCAAGTATTTACCTTGGATATTAGGAATTTTCTGTGTTTTCTTTGTGGAACGAGCAATGTTAAGCTTATTAAAGTCTAGCTCAAAAGTAATTTGGAAGAATTTGAGCCTCTTTAAATTAATTCTCGCATTACTTTTAGAACTTGGTGTTTTTTATGCTGTAGACATGTCTAAAGATCATTCAATTGGGCTGAGAATACCTGCTATAAATTCGGCAATTGGATTTGTTTTTTCTCTTGTTATACTGGGAAATAAATATAGAAAAGAAATAGATAAAAACTTTGTTTATATGATTTATGGAGTTTTACTTTTAATTCCCTCAGGATTATTTATAAGTTTTAAAATTAATATCCATCCTTGGTTTGACAAAAATGACTTTGGCCATTTGTTGCTTATTATAGCTATGTTTCTTTATTTCAAAGCAATAAAATCCTACAGTAAAATCGGGGTGAACAAAAAACCATGATATTATTAATCACTAATATTTAATAATTTAACTTTATAATGGAATAGTATTTGTTAATTTAATGAATCATTTTATTTTAGTAATGTGAAATATATTTACTTGTTTATAGTATTTGTTTTATTGATGACTTTTAACAGTTTTGCCCAGCAGCGTCACCCAGAAAAAGAAGTTACCATGGACCACGACACCATGTTTCTTAAAAAAGACATGCACAAGGTTTCTGGTATTGTATACAATGAACACGGCGAAATTGGAGTTTTTAAAAATGGACTTAGAGATGGCATCCATAAAGAATGGTTTAGAAATGGCAATCTTAAAGACGAAATAAATTACAGCAATGGCTTAAAAGATGGAGAGTTTAGATACTGGGATGACAAAGGGCAATTGTTAAAAGAAGGTCATTATACTCAAAATAATCTTGACGGTCTTATTAAAGAGTGGTACCACAATGGAAATATCAAACTTGAAGTCAATTTTAAAACTGGTGCTATGCATGGATTAAGAACAGAGTGGTATAAAAGTGGCCATAAATGGTCTGAACAAATAATGGAAAATGGGTATGTTGTTTCTGGAAAACACTTTTACAACGATGGCACTGAAATCACCCATGGAAATTTCATCAAACATTGACTTGGACCATACGTACACTAAAGATTTGTGGTTGGTCGAGTTTATTAATGGGGTTTATATTCTTTATTAACCCTTATTTGTATGCCGAACTAGAGGGTGCAAACTTTGAGAATATAGCTTGGCTTAGAAATTTAGGTGCTGCACTTATTTCTGTGAATGGAGTTGGGGCACTTCTGGCATCCTCAAATCCTATTAAAGAGAAAAAGCTATATGACGTAGTTCTTCTTGCTTCATGTCTCGAGACAATTGCCTTATCTTGGTCAACCTATAGCTGGGAATTTTCTGCAACTGTCCCATGGTTAATTGTAGTTCCACTTTTGATGGCATCTCTTGTGAGTATTTTACTTTTAATATTTAGACCATAAATGAATATTATCTCTCTAACTCTAGCAGGATTTTTCCTCCTTTTTTTCGCAATTATAATGAATGCTATCATTCAATTTCTTTCAATAATGACTTGGTACGACTTGTTAATGGAGCTTCAAAAAAAAACATGGCCAAAAAAAATGAAAGTAATTGATTTTTTATGGCTTTTTATAGGTTATCCTTTCTTCTTGGGATTAATAGTCTATTGTACAGCACATTTTTTCTTCATTTAATTTTAATAATTGTTTGTTGGATTTTTGTAGATTTATGAAAATTACCAAAATGAAAAAATTATTTGCTATTCTATTAATACTACCTTCCTTTCTAATGGCACAGGATAAACTAACCTACAGTGATATTATTAAGATAAAAAATCAAGATTTATTTTTAAAAACTGTTATTGAAAAAGGTTATTCTGAAGGCAATTCAACATCAGAAAAACATTATTACGGCAAAGGCTTATCCAAAGACAAAATGGAAGCTACCGACTGGGCAGAGTTTACAACACTTACTGGAGAATTCTATTTTGAGCAAAGTAATTTAGAATATTCAAGAAAACGAGCCAAAGGGAAACCTTGTTATTACGATCAAATTGTTTCTGAAATAAAAAGCACTTGTGAATACAATAAAATAATGAAACACTCCTCTTCAAAAAATGGATCGGTAAATTTCACAACTTATAAATGTCCTGGAGCCAAATATAAAGGCTATTTGGGGTTTGCTCAGATCGATGGAAACGGAGTAGTTCAACTATTCCCAAAATAGGAACTACCTGTTTTTACTTTTGTAAGTTGTTAATCAGTATCCTATTTTGAAAGTTGTAGGTTAAGAAACTTTTCCATTGCTCTATAGAACTCAAATCTGTTTTCTTCGTTTCTAAAGCCATGTCCTTCATCTTTTTTTACTAAATATTCGACTTCTATGCCTTTTTCCTTCATAGCTTTTACCATTTGATCGGACTCATCAACATTTACCCGTGGGTCGTTGGCTCCTTGAGCAATAAAAAGTGGAGCTTTAATTTTATCTACATGAAAAACTGGAGAAACTTCCCTTAGCATGGCGCTATCTTTTTCTACGTCGCCAACCATTTCATACATCATCTCCAACATTGGTTCCCAGTAAGGAGGAATTGTTTTCATGAAAGTAAACATATTTGATACTCCAACATAGTCTACCCCTGCTGCATACATTTTTGGTTCTTTTACCAGACCCATAAGAGTAGCATAACCGCCATAACTGCCACCATAAATTGCAATTCTAGTGCTGTCTGCTATTCCTTTATCAATTAACCACTGAGTACCATCTGTAATATCGTCTTGCATTTCTCTGCCCCATTTTTTGAAAGAAGCTTCAAAGAACTTACGACCATAACCTGTAGAGCCTCTAAAGTTCATTTGTAAAACAGCATAGCCTCTATTGGTCAAAAATTGAATCTCAGGATTAAAACCCCAACTGTCTCTTGCCCAAGGGCCACCATGAGGATTAATTACAACAGGTAAATTCTTAGCATTTTCCATATTGTAACCTTTAGGCAGAGTTAAATAGCCGTTTATTTTTAATCCGTCTCTTGATTGGTATGTTATTGGTAGTTGGCTGGACATTTCATTTTCATCAATCCAAGGGCTAACATCTACAATCTTTTCCATTTTATCATCATCCGAATTGTAGATATAATATGCTCCCAAAGATTTATCACTATAGGTTCTTAAAATAAGTATATTTTCATCCTTATTAAGACCTGTAATTCCTATTTCATATCCTGCAAGCTGCTTTTGAATTTTTTCAAATGTTACTTTGGATGTAGAATCAAAATAATGTCTTTCACTCTTCCAGCTTTCGAAGTAAGCAGCTGTAATCACCTTTCTTTTTGTTGAATAACCCACTCCATTAACATCGTAATCCTTATTAGCATAAAGCACTCTGACTTCTTTAGCAGTAATGGGGTCAAATTCAACAATTGCAGACTTATCTCTTCCTAAATTAGAAGAGCCAATGATGTTTTTATTGTCAAAAGTAAAAAACTGAGGATTAAAACCTTCCTTAAAATTTGTTGTAATAATTGTTTTGAACTCTTCTTCTTCGTTTTCTCTATAAAGAATGCTTTGATTCACGCCATCCACAATAGCAGTAGCTATTCTAAGCTTTCCATTATGGTCAAACATCCATCCTTGAATATTCCCTGGATTTTCTGCCAGTATAGATATTTCACCAGTCTTCAGGTTTAATCTGTATGGATCGAAAACTTGTTTGTTTCGCTTGTTAAGACCAATTACTACAAAATCTTTTTGATCTGGAAGATCGTCAATAATTTGAGCTCTTACCCCTTCAAAATCTGTAAAGCCGATAGGATTAGAGCCATCAATATTTACACCAAATAAATGAAAATTTTCATCTCCTGCATCATCTTTTAAAAAGACAATTTGTTCGTTATTGGGCCAAAAATACCCTGCAATATCTCTGGTTTCTTCAAAAGTTAATTGAGTGGCAGAAGAATCACCAATTTTTTGAATGAATATATTCATTCTGTTTTTGTAAGGAGCCATGAAAGAATAAAAGCTTCCGTCAGGAGATATCTGATAACTAGATTTTTCAGGATTTTTGAAAAAATCCTCCAAAGGGATTTGCTTGGTAATCACCATTTCATTTGTTTTTTGTTTAGCATTTTCATTAACACATGAGAAAAGACTAAAAGTAAGTATTATTAAAGAAAATACATTGGACAATTTATACATAATTATTATTTTAAATAAAGATTGAATTTAAATATATTTCGATTCTTAAAAGACAGATACAAGACCTATTTTATTTCTTGAACTTTATCGATTTCATTAGTCAAGATATTCATTTTTTTATTTAAACTTAGAAAGTTAATAACTTCTTGGCTGTCACCAAACACATCGATTTTATGAGTAACCTTAATAATTTTCCCTCTTAGTTCTCGGCCGTCTTTCAGAAAAATAATAATATCCTCACCAATATTTGTACTTAACTTGTTGATGTCAATTAAATTATTTTCAAGCTCTCCTACAACATTTGTAATTCTCTTTGGCACATCATACTCTAGATTCTTTAAACTAGAGTTAGTTTCATTAGAATTCTTTTTAGAATGTGGTAATGTTTGAAAGCTAGTTATTTCTAAAATCTTTAAATAAAGAACTCTGTTTTTTTTAGTTTTAAAAAAATAACCATCTGAATCAATTTTCTCAATGGTGCCATGATATTCGCTTTTATAAATTGTTTTAAAACATATAGAATCGCCTGTTTTTTGCCCCAAATTTATGAAAGGAATTAAGACTAGCAAACAGATTAATTTTCTCAAAAATTAATCTTTCTTAGCTATATTAAATCCCATAGAAAGTCCAAGATATCCACCTTCGCTGCCACTTGAATAAAAAAGGTTTACAGGGATATTTAAATATCCAGAATGAAAAGTTCTTCCAAGTGCCCAAACCCATCCAGTTTTAATTCTCGGGCTACTATTTCGTGAAAAATCAGTCCTGTGTTCAAAAACGGGTGTTTCACCTGCTGCCCAACCTCCATCAGATCTATAATTCCAATCTTTAATTACATCATACTCTCCGTCGGCATCCGTCACATAATACCCTTCAGCAGTAGAAGATATTCTAAAAGTTGGACCAAAACCAAACTCCCAACCATTTTTAGAACTTCTAAACCCATTTAACAGAGCAAGAGATGGACTAAATAAACCTTTTTCTACACCTGTAATAAAAATTAAACCTTCTAGTAATGCTTGAAAATCTCCAGCACTTAAATAAGACCCTTCAAATTGATAACCAATTTGTGACATTACAACAGGACTATTTATTCCAAGACCACCCTCAGCCTTTGAAGCAGATAGTATTTTTGCAGTATTTCCGATAACATAAGATAGACCCATTCTAGGACCGTTATTTTTTAAATATGTTGTTGGGGTTATTGGGGGTTGGTTGAAATAAACAAGAGTATTTAATATCTCTTGGCTATTTTCAATCCCTAGGGCTTTGTTAACTACAATTTTGACCATACTCTGAATCTCTGAATCAAGATTTATAAACTCTTCAATGGCAACCTTATCATAACTTTCGGAAGCGACATCTAAAATTTTAACAGTAACAACTATTTTTTTTCCTAAATTTTCTATAGAACCGGTTACTACTTTATTAACTCCTGCACTTTTTCCAACTCTCAATAGGCATTTTTTTCCATAACAATTGGTTACATCAATTTCATTTTCTTCCAAAATCTCGTTCATATCTAATTTATCTATGACATTGAATTGTTCTGTTTTTGTCATTTCAACCCTAAGAACGCTTTCAGCCATTTCAGGGCTTATCTTTGCGCTTTGTGTGTATACGCTTAAAACAGCAGCGGATTGGGACTGAGCATTGAAACTTAACGAAGTAATGCTAAAAAGAATAAATGATATGTAATTAAATAAATTTTTCATAATTTTCAATTTTAACCAAAACTAAAAAATAAATACATTAGAGATGTAAAAAAATAATAAAATTAAAGATATTTTAAATAAGTCTTTTAATTTTTAAAACACTGAAAATCAGCACTTTTTGAATTTAAAAAAGTATAATATTTTAATTTTTTTGCATGGATTTATAGCTTCGTAAAATGGCTATTTGAAGCAAGCTGTGGGGCAACACTTTTAAAAATCTTAAAGACATTCTATTTTTCCAACCAGGAATAATTACTGGCCTTCCTTTCAAAGTGTTTCTTACGGCTTTTCTGGCTACTTTATGGGCTTCGGTTACAGAAACACGAGCCATAAATCCTCCTTTTTGTATTTGATTTTTTACTACATCATTAGTTGGGGTTGCTCCTGGCTGTAGTAGACTTACACTAATTCCAAAACCATCTAATTCAACCCTTAAAGCTTCAGTAAAATACTTTACATATACTTTAGAAGCAGCATAAACAGATTTATAAGGACATGGAAAATTAGCTATCATACTAGCGTTATTCAAAATAAAAGACGGAGAATTTTTTTTCAACTCTGGAATAAAATAGTGGGTCATTTTAGTGGTAGCTTTGATATTGAGATCTATCATTTTCTCTACGTATGATAAGCTATACTCCTCAAAAGCTCCAACACCACCAAAGCCAGCATTATTAATTAAAAAATCAATTGAATAATTTTTTTTCTTAACCCAGTTAAAAATTTCTTCTGCACTTTTATTGTTTGTCAAATCAATTTCATAGTAGTCGGTTTGAACATTAAATTTCTTACCAATGTTTTCTGATAAAACTTTTAAATTTTCTTTTGGCAAAGAAATAAGTAAAATATTTCTCCCTAAACTGGCACATTCTCTAGCCATTTCTAGACCCATTCCTTGACTTGCACCAGTAATAAGAGTGTATTTCATATTTAAAGTTGTCCTCAAATGTATATAACATTATTTATTTTTGTAACATTATCTATAAATTATTAGTTATTTAAACATTATTTAATTGGATTTAATAAAAGAAATATCAAGTACGTTTTCCAAAAAAACACAGAGAAATTTTATTAAATTTTTTTCTAGAAAAAGACCATCAAGTTTTAGAAAAGACGTCAAACTCTTTGAAGAGCTAAACAATCACTACAAATCAAACAGTTATAAAAAACTAAGCCATAAAGGAGATCCAAATTACCATGCAATTAGAAAAAGAATTACTAAGGAGCTTATTAATTTTTTGATTTTAGAAAATTCTGAAGACAAATCAAAATCTCCATCCAGAGACAAAATTCTAATATTAGCAAAATACTTCATAGATTTTAAAAAGTATTCCGAAGCTTGGGCTGTACTTACCAAAGAGGAAAAAAAGTCTAATAATTCTAACGACTTTTTATTGACCTTGAAAATCCAAAGACTTAAATTAAAAATACTACCCTATTATCCTAAGGGAGATTTTAAAATAATCAAAAAAAACATATTACAGCTTCAGAAAAAACAAGCAGAGGTAGATGAATTTCAACTTTACTTTATTCAAATGAAAAATCTATTAATAGAAAAAATTAAAAATGGAGATGTTAATTTTTCTAATAAAGACTTTAAAAATAGTTTTAACGGCTTACAAAACTTAAATATAAATAAGAATCATCCTGAAATTCATTTAAAAAATATTGAAATAATTAGAGTTCAATATGCAATAGAGAAAAACTACAACGATTTAGTAATTATCCTAGAGA
>CAYREL010000004.1:0-13781 GCA_964423275.1 uncultured Flavobacteriales bacterium
TTATTTAGAAGTGGAAACACCAATTTTACAAACAATTCCTGGTGGAGCAGCAGCAAGACCGTTTATAACCCACCACAATGCATTAGATGTTCCTCTCTATCTTAGAATTGCCAACGAACTATACCTGAAAAGGCTAATTGTAGGAGGATTTGAAGGAGTTTATGAATTTGCCAAAGATTTCAGAAATGAAGGGATGGACAGAACCCATAATCCTGAATTTACCCAAATGGAAATTTATGTAGCATACAAAGATTACCACTGGATGATGAATTTTACCGAAGACATGCTAGAATTCATTTGTAACGAAGTCTTAGGGACTACTCAGTTACAGATTGGTAAGGAAAAAGTAAACTTCAAAAAACCATTTAAAAGAATAACAATGACGGATTCTATTTTAGAGCATACCGGCATTGACATTTCTAATATGTCAGAAAAAGAACTGAGGGAGGCCTGTAAATCCATCGGACTTGAAGTTACCGAATCAATGGGAAAGGGAAAGTTGATAGATGAGATATTTGGCGAAAAATGTGAGAGTACTTATATCCAGCCTACTTTTATTACCGACTATCCTGTAGAGATGTCTCCATTGTGCAAAAAACATAGAGATAATCCAGAGTTAACCGAAAGATTTGAGTTAATGGTTAACGGCAAAGAACTTGCCAATGCTTACTCTGAGCTAAATGACCCTATCGATCAAAAAGAAAGATTTGAGGAGCAAGTTAAACTGGCAGAAAAAGGAGATGACGAGGCAATGTTTATTGATTTAGACTTTATAAGAGCTTTGGAATACGGTATGCCACCCACATCTGGAATGGGAATTGGCATTGATAGATTGGTTATGTTTTTATGTAATCAACCATCTATCCAAGAAGTTTTACTTTTCCCTCAAATGAAACCAGAAAAATGGGAAACAGGCCCTAACAAAAGCGAATATCTTGAAATAAATATTCCACCACAATGGATAATCCCTATTTATGAGAGTGGTTACACCACCAAAGAATTACTGTTAGAGGCTAAGCCAACTGCAGTTCATCAAAAACTAAATGGATATCGTAAAAAGAACAAACTTGATGTTCCTGCAATTCTTTTAGAAGAAGTACAATCGTGGTATAAATAGTTTTTTTTTCGCTACAATAACTATATTTAAATAGTTTAAGGAGTTGATTCGTGTTAATGAGATATTAAACGTTCAATTATTTGATAAAACAAATTTAAATGAACATGTTTTTTTATTCTATAAAATGTATAATTGAGCGCTCAAAAAAAAAGCTGCTAATTTTAATAGCTTTAAATTTATTAATTAACCCTTTTTTTATTTCTCAAAACATCCCTGACTGTTTTTTATTTGAAGTTTCTCAATTAAAGCTAAAGAACTCAAATAAAGGGCCAATAAAAACCATCCCAGATAAGTTAAATTGTTTTAGACCCTTTACAAAACAACTCAATGAGCTACTTAATATAAGGAGAAATCAATTTTATTATGTGGACTCTATTTTAAAAGAAAACAAGCTCCCTAAATCATTTGGGTTTTTGCCCTTGGTTTTATCTGCTTATAAGTCCATCCATACAACAGATTTATCCTCTAAGGGAATTTGGGCGCTAAGCTATATCACAGCTCTCAAAAAAGATCTGCAAATAAATTCTCATATAGACCAAAGAATGAATAATCGGCTAGCAACTTATGCAGCAGTAAAACAACTTAAGTTTTTAATGGAAAAGTACAAATCTGAAAACTGGACACTATTGGCTTTTATTACTTCTCCAAGTTATGTTTCCAATATATTTAAAGAATCAAAATCAAAAAAGTGGGATGTAGCTCAGGAATTTATAGACACTAAATACCTGCAAAATATCGAGCTTATTAATTGGTTAAATCAACTTGAATTAAAAGCCTTTAACGGTAACTATAAAACCACTAATAAAAATCACCAAAAATTTTCTTTTAAAGTGGATCTTTTGTTTGACGCTATTGCACAATTTAAAACAATCGATTTCAATCAAATTAAAAACCAAAATCCATTTCTGACAGGTCAAATGATACCTAAAAATCAATCTGTAGTTTTAAAAAAAGAGCTTGGAAACTTCATTTTAAAAAGCCAATCTAAAATAGTTGCATTTCAAGACTCCATGATTAATAATCTATTTCTAATGGAACAATCTGCCAACAAGTCTTTAATTTACAGAATAAAGTATGGAGATATTTTAGGTCAGATAGCAATTGATTATGATGTTTCTGTAGCTCAAATTATGAAATGGAATAATTTATCTAGCACAATGATATATCAAGGGCAAAAATTAAAGTTATTTTCAAAGACAATTGATCCAAATTTTAAGTTTCATTTCTATACCGTTAATAAAGAGAAATATTTTTGGGAAGTAGCTTCAAACAGAGAAGAAACATCTGTAAAAAAAATATGTAAATACAATATTTATCAAGAATTAAAACAAAATCAAAAATTAAAAATAACAAACAAATAACACCCTTTTATCCACTAACTTTTTTAATAGGACTTTATGCGCTTATTTTAATTTTATTTTGGGGGTTTCCATCTGATGGTGTCAAGTTAAATAATATAACTTTTGACTTTATTTCCAAAGAAGAATTTAATATTCCTATTCCACCTGTTGTACAGGTTCCGGTAGTAATTATTAATCAAGATTCTATTAAAGAAATAGAAAAAATGAAAGCAGATAGTCTGAACAATTTAGTTTTACTGCTTGAGAAAAAAAGAAGAGATTCGGCACTATTTTCTTTAAAGAAAATTCAATATCCAGATAATAATAGATCATTGATATTTCCCTTTTTTAAAAAATTAGAAAATGCTAAAACTAAAAAAGTAAGAATTATGCATTATGGAGATTCACAAATTGAGGGGGACAGAATTTCTGGTAGACTTAGAGAGCGGCTACAAAAAGAATTTAGTGGAAATGGGGCTGGTTTATTTGCTGTTATTCCAGCAACCAGAAAAATTAGCCTTAAAAATGTTCCAACTACCAATTGGGTTAGGAAAACAGGATTTGGACCATATATCGACAAAAGTGTTGGGCATAAAAAATATGGTGCTTTATTTTCTTTTTGTAAGATGGAATTAGACTCATTACTAATAGATTCAAATTATCTATTTAATGGTGAAATAGCCATTAATAAACCCACTAAATCTTATAAACTATGTAGAGACTACAAAACCATTAAAATCTATTATACAAGTAAAGAAAAAACAATTTTCAGGATGCTTGTTAATGATTCTGTTTTTCATATTGACACCCTATTAGCGGCCTCAAAAATAACTTTGAAAAAAATGACCTTTTCTAAGGCGCCAAAATCAATGGATATTCAATTTAGTTCTAATACTTCTCCTATAATATTTGGAATTTCTTTAGAAGGGAAAAAGGGGGTTGTAGTGGATAATATTCCCTTGAGAGGAGCTTCTGGGACAGAATTTTCAAAAGTGGATTATAACTCTTTAACTCAAATGCAAAAATTACTTTCTCCAGACTTATTAATTCTAGAGTTCGGAGGGAACACTATTCCATACATTAAATCCAAAGACAGAGCTGAAAAATATGGCAGCTATTTTAAGAAACAAATTTTAAAACTAAAACGAATTAACCCCAATGCGCTAGTACTTGTTATTGGTCCAGCTGATATGGCTAAAAAACAAAAAACGAAATTTATTACTTATCCAATCCTTGAAGACGTAATTAGCGCACTTAAAAAAGCTGCTTTTGAAACAAATTCATGTTTTTGGGACATGTATTTAAATATGGGTGGAGAAAATTCAATTCAAGAGTGGGTAAACGAAAAGCCCTCTTTGGCTGCCAGAGATTACATCCATTTTACCAATTCTGGTGCAAAGAAAATAGCAGATTATTTTATTGAAGATTTTATGATAGACTATAAAAACTATTTAAAAGAAAAAGATGATTAAGAAACTAGTATTCATTTTTTGTTTTTCAGCGCTAATTCCGTTCAGTTTTTTAGCCCAATTTAATGCAATTAGTTACAATAAATACCCATATATAAACCAAGACCTTAACCATTTAAAAATTTATGGAAATAAAACATGGAATAAATTCTTTAGAAAATTAGATAGGCTTTACGAAAATGGAAATGAAAATCTAAACATTTACCATTTTGGAGGATCTCACATACAGGCCGATATTTGGTCTAATAAATTAAGAGAAAACTTCCAACATTCTTTACCTTTTAATAATGCCGGTAGAGGATACTTTTTCCCTTTTAGATTAATAAAGTCTAATGGATCTCCAATTATTTCATCCTCACATACTGGAAAATGGAAAGGGTATAGAAATTCTGTTAATTATCACCAGGGTCCTTTTGGATTACTAGGTGCAAGAGCAGAACTTTTAGATTCTTCGTCTACAATTAATATTTGGTTTAAAAACCAAAGAAATAAATTTGACTCCTTTCAAGAAATCGATCTTTTTTTTGAAGACTCAAGTGACAATTATGACATCAACTTGATAATAGATTCTACCATTCTAATTAGCTCCCAAAAGTTAGAAGGGCATATTAAGTACCAGCTTTCTAAGGCTATTGATTCTTTGTCCTTTTCTATTGTCAAAAAAGAAAATAT
Source organism: uncultured Flavobacteriales bacterium (assembly GCA_964423275.1). Lineage (GTDB taxonomy): Bacteria > Bacteroidota > Bacteroidia > Flavobacteriales_D > Parvicellaceae > MED-G20. The sequence goes on from CAYREL010000004.1 coordinate 4,599, forward strand.
TGAATCAAAATTCTCTTTATTTGGATTTTGTTTTAACAATAACAAGCACGGTATCTCTTACCATTCTATTGGAGTAAACGGGGCAAGTGTCCCAAGTTATTTAAGATGTGTGAATTTAGAAAAGCAGTTGGACTTAATGCCTCCAGATTTGGTAATATTTTCCATTGGCATTAACGATGCCTACGAAAATGATTTTTCAAAAGAATCGTATAGTAAAAATTACGATACTTTGATTCAAAGAATATATTCTGTAAATCCAGAGGCTGCAATTTTATTTACAACCAATAACGACAGCTACTACCATCGAAAATACCCAAATAAAAGAGTTTACCAAGCCAAAGAAGCAATGGTTAATCTTGCCGAAAGTAAAAAATTAGCTTTATGGGACATGTTTGAAATAATGGGAGGGTTCAACTCCATTCAAAAGTGGCACTCGGACGACTTAGCTAAAAAAGATTTATTGCATCTTAACTATAAAGGTTATAATTTGATAGGAGATTTGCTATTTGAAGCCTTCATGGAGGCTTATAAAAATTACACCACCAAAAATGGATGATTTTTCTTTAAATAAATTTTCTGAATGGTTGTTTTCACCATTTTTATCTTACTCAGAACATCCTATGATATTCACTGAGTATCCTTTTTGGATCTTCTTTTTATTTGTGTTAATTGGATATGGCATAATACATAGTAAAATGCGCCTAAGAAGTATTTTTCTATTCTTAGCAAGTCTATTTTTTTATTTCAAAACAAGCGGATTTTTCTTTTCCATTTTACTTTTTTCAACCATTGCAGATTTTTATATTGGCAAAGCAATTTATATTTCTAAAAAAGAATTAAATGCAAAAATCCTCTTAGGATTAAGTGTTTCGATTAACCTTATTATTTTAATTTATTTTAAATATGCTTACTTTTTTGCCGATTCATTTAACTCAATTATTGGCTCGCAGTGGCATCCAATAAATCATTTTGCATTATTTACCAACCAATTTACTGGATCAAGTTTTAGAGTAGATCAAATATTATTACCAATTGGAATATCCTTTTATACTTTTCAGACCATGTCTTATGCAATTGATATTTATAGAAAACAATTAAGCCCAGTTAAAAGTATTTTTGACTTTGGCTTTTATGTTTCTTTTTTCCCTCAGTTAGTAGCTGGCCCAATTGTAAGAGCTTCAGAATTCATCCCCCAAATTTACCAACCTTATAGCGTTACTAAAAAAGAATTTGGTCTTGCATTATTTTGGATAATAAATGGACTTTTAAAGAAGTTTTTATTAGCAGATTACATTGCAGTAAATTTTGTAGACAGAGTATTTGATAATCCAGTAATGTTTTCGGGGTTTGAAAACTTAATGGCTCTTTATGGATATTCATTACAGGTTTATGCAGATTTTTCTGGCTATACAGACATAGCAATTGGAATAGCATTGATGCTTGGCTTTAGGTTACCAAAGAATTTCAATTCTCCTTACAAAGCAGATAATTGTGGTGATTTTTGGAAAAGGTGGCACATCTCTTTATCCTCTTGGTTAAAAGACTATCTATACATTCCAATGGGAGGAAATAGAGGAGGGTCGATTTTTAGTTATGTGGCACTTTCAATGATTGTCCTTTTTATTTATTTAATTAGCGGATCTTTAGCTCTTCTTTTTGGAATTATTTCTGTCATCTTTACCACTTTACTTTTAGGAGAAATTTTTCCAAAATTTAACAAATGGTATTTAACCAATATTAATATTATGCTTACCATGTTAATTGGTGGACTATGGCATGGCGCGAGTTGGAACTTTGTTCTTTGGGGAGGGTTAAATGGAATTGGAATTGTAGTTTACAAATTATGGAAAAATATCAGCCCCTGGAAAAATAAATCTAAGTGGTGGAATAAAATTTTGGGAGTAATAATTACTTTTAATTTTGTGACATTTACTAGAATTTGGTTTAGAACAGGTTCCAATAACTCTTGGGGTCAAATGGATGAAGGCCACAATATAATTTCAGAATGGTTTACCGCTAATGAGATACTAAATCAGCTAATTTTTAATTTTAAATGGAGTTTAATTTCCGAGGTTTTAGTAGTTTACACCAATGTTTTCTTAGTGATAATATTAGGATTTTTAATTCATTTTATCCCTGAAAACTGGAAATTTTGGTATAGAAATAAATTTTCAAATTCCCATGTTTTAGTACAGTTGTTGGTTTGTTTTGTTGCAGTATTTTTCATCTATCAAATTGCCTCTACAAGCTTACAACCATTTATATATTTTCAATTTTGATGTCATGCCAGCAATTAAAAACGCATTATTAAGGTACCGAATTATAGATAGAGCTATTCGCAACGAGTATATTCCTTTCCCAAGCAAAAAAGATTTGAGACAACTTTGTGAAGATGAAATTTTCGGTAGTAGTGATGGTACTCACATTTGCGACTCTACCATAGAAAAAGACTTGTTTGCTATGCGAATGGAACACGACGCTCCCATTGCTTACAGTAAAAAAGACAGAGGATATTTTTATACTGAAAAAGATTTTTCTATGGACGACGTGCCTCTTACAGAAAAAGATGTAAACGCAATAAAAGCAGCTTCTACCATACTTCACCAATTTAAGAACACGAGTCTTTTTAGTCAATATGAATTTGCAATTCAAAAAATACTAGATCGTGCTATTAGCTCTTCAAATAGTAATTCTCAAGAAGAAGAAGTTATTCAATTTGAAACGCTACCTACAGTAAGAGGAAATGAATATTTAGAGCTTTTTTTAGAAGCAACCAAAAATAAAAAAACAGTACAGTTTAATTATTTTAATTACACCAAAAACGAAAAAACAGTGAGAAGAGTTCATCCATATTTATTAAAAGAGTATAGAAATAGGTGGTATTTAACTGGAAAAAGCGAACTTAAAAATAAAGTCATAACTTTTGCATTAGACAGAATTTACGACCCAATAGTCCTTGAGCAAAAGTTTACCGTGGACACACTATTCTCCCCGGATAATTATTTCAAGCATTCTATTGGCATTACTGTTTTTAATGAACTTCCCAGTGAAATAGTGATTGAAACCAAGCCAATACTATCCAAATATTTAGAATCTCAACCTATTCATCATTCCCAAGAAATAAAGGATATAAAGTCTAATGGCAACCATCTTTTTTCTTTCCATTTATTAATTACTTACGAACTTAAAATGTTGCTTATGGGTTTTGGGAAAGATTGTAAAATCATTTCTCCTAAACATTTAAAAAGTCAGATTTTATCGGATTTAAAAGAGCTATTAGATAATTACAACAATGAATGAATTAAATAGCTCAAATAGCGCTTATTTAAAACACCATGCTCAAAATCCAATTCACTGGAAAACTTGGTCAGAGAAAACTCTAGATACTGCTTTAATAGAAAATAAGTTAATTATCCTAAGTATTGGTTATTCAGCATGCCATTGGTGTCATGTTATGGAGAAAGAAACATTTAGCAACCAGCCAATTGCAAGTTTTATGAACCAGAACTTTATATCTATCAAAGTTGATAGGGAAGAACACCCAGATGTAGATAATGCTTATATGGATTTTATAATGGAGACTAAAGGAAATGGAGGATGGCCTCTAAACTGTATTTTAATGCCAGACACAACTCCGCTTTATGCTGGAACCTATTTCCAGACAAATGAATGGATGCAATTAATCAACAGATTCAATATTTTACATAATGACCATCCAGAGACTCTTATAGACTTTACTCAAAAGTATTCCCAACATATTTTAGAATCCTACAGAACAATTAAAAAATCAGATTTTAATTTTTCCAATGACTTTAGCGAATGGAGTTATTTTTTGGACATTAAAAATGGAGGGATTAATTCTAATCAAAAATTCCCTTTACCAACAGTTTTAAATTTTTCAATGTTGGTAGGGAAATCAAAAGATTGGGATTTATTTATCAATTTAACCCTTGATAAAATTTCTCAAAGAGGGTTATTTGACCATTTAGAAGGTGGATTTTTTAGATACTGTGTAGATGAATATTGGAATATTCCACATTTTGAAAAAATGCTATACGACAATGCTCAGTTGATTAGTGTTTTTTCCATTTTTGATTTTTTAAATAAAGACACCAAAAATGAATTTTTAGTCCAACAAACTATTGATTATTGGCTGGAACTAAGTGAAAAAAACCATCAACTTTTTCCCGCTTCTGTTGATGCAGATAATAAAGATGGAGAGGGAGCTTACTATGTTTTTAAAAAATCTGAAATACACGAGAATTTAAATGAGCAAGAACAAAACTATTGTAAATCCTACTTCAATATGACCCAGCAGATGCTTTGGGAAAACAATTGGCACATGCATAGAACAACCTATGACAATAGTGAGAAAGCAAAAAAAATAATTACCAAACTAAAAAAAATACGAAAAAATAAAAGCTTTCCAGCTATTGACAACAAGGCCATTTGCAGCTGGAATTGCATGATGGTAAATGGGCTATTAGATGCATCAATTACTTACCGTAACAAAGAATATTTAGACAAAGCAGAAATGCTTCTTAAACTAATTTTTGAAAAATTCACCAATAAAAAACACCAATGCAATAGATTGGTTTATGCAAATAATGTAATAAAGGGAACACTAGAAGATTATGCTTGGTTGATTTCAGCAGCCATTAAAATGGGAAAAATTAAAAATTCTAGCTATTGGCTAGAAAAAAGTATTGATTTTACACAAGCTGCAATTTCTAAATTTTGGCAAAAAGAAAAAAATCTTTTTAGACTTTCCAATGAACAAAAACTTTTTAAAGATGTTTTTGAGGTGGATGATCAGGTTATCCCATCTAGTAATTCAGTAATGGCTAGTAATTTATATGAGATTTATAAAGTTACTTACGACAAATATTTTTTAAAGATTTGTAATAAAATGCTATCGGCAGTTGCATTAAATGCGGAAAGTTCCCCATCTAATTTCACCAATTGGATGCTTTTATCTATGAAAGTTAGTAACCCTAAAAAACAATATGTTATGGTTGGGTTTTCAGTCGAGGAGTTGGTAGAATTTTATTCCGACAAAGAATTTTTCGAAGATGTATATTTATTAGAAAAACAATCAGATTTGCCAATTTTCAAAGAAAAGTACAACGCCAACAAAAAAAATATATTTATTTGCAATGATAAATTTTGTCTACCTGCTGTTTTAACAACTAAACAAGCATTAAATTTAGAAATATGAACAGATTTATTTTGCTGTTATTTTGTCTTTCTATTAATCAATTATTTGCTCAAATGATCAATAATGAGTCAGGTCAAATTTTTACCGAGACTCCTTTTTTTAATGAAAAATATATTAGATCTGTTAAATTAAAGTCTATAACTGGAACAATCTCATCGAAGAAAGAACTTGGAGCTATAAAAAGCTCGGGCAAAAAAGAGGCCTATATTTTTAATGAAAAGGGAAATTTAACTATTCATTATTTGTCTTCAAAAACCAAAAGCAAATCGGATACAACATTTACATTTTATGAATACAATCTAAAAAATGAGAATACTATTTTTAGGGTTAGTGATTCTTATGGTTTTTACTCTTACAGTAAAAAATACAATGATTTAGGAAAATTAATTAATAAGACATATTCACGAGAAAAAAATGCTTCTAAAAGCAAAATGAATTTTAACTTAGAAGAGAAGTACGTAATTTTTCAAGAAAGTTACCTTTATGAAAACAAAGATTCTACCATTGAGGTGACCACTTTAAATAGTAACGGCAGAGCTTATCAACGACAAATTTACTATTACGATAGTTTTAATTACTTATTCAAAACTCATACTAGACTATTAATATCTAATAGCACCAAGTATGAAAAATACACTTATAATGACAGAGGACATTTAAAATCTATTCAATATTTTACCAATGAAAATAAAACTCCAGTAAAAGAGCTTAGGTACGATTATGATGAATGGGGCAACGTCACTTTCATGGATGAATACAAAGACAATGTAAGAGTAATTCATAAAGAACTTTTATACGATCCCTCTACTTTAATTTTAAAAACAATTTTATCCCAAGACTTAGTTTCTAATTTGATCACAATTATCAAGTATAAACCTGAATTTTATAACTAATTTTAGATTGCATGAGACATTTCTTTTGTACAATAATATTTTCAGTTTTCTTTTTCTCTTGTCAGGAAAAACATCCAATGGCAGAAAAATTATGCAACTGTTACACTCAATTGCACAGAGCACAAGAAGAAGTGGAGATTAATTTTTGGACAGACTCTTGTAATGTTTTATATATTGACATTTTAAATCAAATGGAAAAAAGCGAGTCAGAACAAATTAAATTTCAACGCGCATATAGTCGCTGTCAATAGTATGGATAAAATATTCAATTATATCAACGGAGAACTAGTAGAACCCTTGAATAACCAGTGGTTAGACAACTACAACCCAGCTATTGGTGAAGTTTATAGTCTAATTCCAGATTCCACCAAAGAAGATGTAGAGAATGCTCAAAAAGCAGCAAAAAAGGCATTTCCAATATGGAGTAATTCAACCATAAAGGAAAGAGCTACTGTTTTGCAAAGAATAGCAGATCTGATTCTAGAAAGGCAAGACGATTTAGCTTTTGCAGAATCTGTAGATAACGGAAAACCTTTGGCTCTTGCAAAGAAAGTAGATATTCCAAGAGCAGCTACTAATATGTCTTTTTTTGCTAGTGCCGTTCTGCACGAAAATTCTGAAAGTCACCAAATGAGTCAAGTGGCTATTAACTATACTTTAAGAAAGCCAATTGGAGTTGTTGGATGTATCTCTCCTTGGAATCTCCCACTTTATTTATTTACTTGGAAAATCGCACCTGCCTTAGCCACAGGAAATACAGTGATTGCTAAGCCTTCCGAAATTACTCCAATGACAGCTTTCTTGTTTTCAAAAATTTGTATTGATGCTGGCATGCCCAAAGGAGTTTTAAATATTGTTCATGGTTTGGGACCAAAAGTGGGTTATGAGATCACCAAACACCCCAATGTTAAAGCTATTTCCTTTACTGGAGGAACATTAACAGGGCAAAAAATTGCCGAAGTTGCTGCCCCAATGTTCAAAAAACTAAGTTTAGAATTAGGCGGCAAAAACCCAAATATTATTTTCGCAGATTGTGATTTAGAAAAAGCTGTTTCTAGCTCTGTCTTAAGTTCATTTTCAAACCAAGGTCAAATTTGTCTGTGTGGTTCAAGAATTTTTGTAGAGAGAAAAATTTATGACTTATTCAAAGAAAAATTTCTTAAAAAAGTAAAGAGTTTAACAATTGGAGATCCATTAGAAAAATCTTCAAAAGTTGGCGCTTTAGTTTCACAGCAACATATGGAAAAAGTTCTAACCCATATCGAAGTTGCTAAAAAAGATGGCGGAATACTATTAGCTGGAGGAAATAAATTTATTCCAGAAGGTAGGTGTTCTAACGGATATTTTCTAGAGCCAACAGTTTTTGAAGGTCTTAGCTACGATTGCTTAACAAATCAAGAAGAAATTTTTGGTCCTGTTGTAACTTTAACGCCGTTTGATAGCGAAGAAGAAGTTTTAAATTTTGCAAATAGTACTAAGTATGGATTGTGCAGTATGGTTTGGACTTCAGATTTAAAAAGGGCAAATAGAATGTCATTAAAATTAGATTCAGGAATTGTTTGGATAAACTGTTGGTTGGTGAGAGACCTGAGAACTCCCTTTGGAGGAATGAAAGAATCAGGTGTTGGAAGAGAGGGAGGAAGTTATGCGTTGAACTTTTTTACAGAAACTACCAATGTATGTATAAGTTATGACTAATTTCGAAGTTAATTATTAAAGATTTTATGGACTCATCACAAATAAATTCCAAAAAAGCACCTAAACCAGTAGGGCTATATCCACATGCTAGAAAAGTAGGTAATTTATTATTTCTCTCTGGTGTTGGACCAAGAAAAGCAAACTCAGACGCCAATGATTCTTTTGTTCCAGGGTTGGAATTAGATCATAATGGAAATTTTAAAACATTTGATTTTGAAGCTCAATGTCACAGTGTTTTTCAAAATGTAAAAACTATTTTAGATGAAAGCGGATCATCTTGGGAAAAATTAGTAGATATTACCGTTTTTTTAGTCGATATGAAAAGAGATTTCAAAAAATTTAATGAGATTTACGCCACATATTTCAAAGAAAATCAACCTTGTAGAACAACCGTTGCAATTGACTCTTTACCAACACCAATTGCAATAGAATTAAAGTGTATAGCAACTATATAAAAAATAAAAATGAGAAGACTAGTAAAACAATTTACAGCACAATTATCAGAAGCATTAGAAATAGGTGAAAAGGCAAATTTAAAACCCTCTAAAAACCAAATTAACAACATTGTAATTACAGGGTTGGGTGGCTCTGGTATAGGCGGGAAAATTGCTACTCAAATAGTAGCCGATCAACTCAAAATACCAGCCGTAATCAACAACGATTACACAATGCCAAAATTTATTAATGAAAATACATTGGTTATTGTTTCAAGTTTTTCTGGAAATACCGAGGAAACCCTTGAAGCATTAAAAGTTGCTCAGGAAGCAAATTCTGAAATTGCTTGTATCACTCATGGCGGAAAACTTGCTGAAATTGCGAAGGAAAACGACTATAACCTTTTAATTTTACCAAAAGCATTTTCACCAAGAGCCATGCTTACATATTCTGTAATTCAGCAACTATTTCTTTTCAATCATTATGGTTTTGTCAACAACGATTATGTAGAGCAGACCAAAGAAGCTGTTGCTCTTTTAGATAAGGAGGTTGAGGATATAATTTCTACTGCAAAGCAAACCGCAAAAGCGTTGCAAAATAAAACATTTGTTACTTATTCCGAATCCTCAATGGAGGGTGTAATAGTAAGATTCAAACAGCAGATTAACGAAAATTCTAAAGCATTGGGATGGGCACATGTTTTCCCTGAAATGAACCACAACGAACTTGTTGGCTGGGCTGGAGGAAAAGAAGAATATGCAGTAATAATTTTCAGATCTTCTTACGAGCATCCACGTTCATCGGTTAGGATTGATATATGTAAAGACATCTTTAAAAAACATACTTCTACTGTTTTAGAATTTACTGCAAAAGGAGATTCTTTCCTCGCTCAAACTTTTTACCATGTCTTATTGGGAGATTGGATATCGGTTTACTTAG
>CAYREL010000005.1:0-8262 GCA_964423275.1 uncultured Flavobacteriales bacterium
GGAAAAGTAATTTATAACAATACTATATCTAATAAAAATCAAAATATTAATATAGAAAATATTAGCAGAGGCGTTTACATCATAAAAGCCAACCAAAATGGAAATGTTAAAACTAAAAAATTGATAATTAACTAGTTTTAAGATATATAATTAACTGAGGAAAGGATTTGAACTTTTCTCCGCTTTAATTGTTGTTTCATTACCATGCCCACAATAAACTAAAGTCTCACCTGGTAACTTGAAAATTTCATTTTTAATGGAATCTAAAAGTTGTTGGTGATTTCCTCCTGGTAGATCTGTTCTACCAATACTATTTTCAAACAGACAGTCCCCATTAATTAAGAAATTATTCTCTTGATTATAAAATGCTACATGACCTGGAGAATGTCCTGGTACAAATAATATTTTAAACTTAATTCCATCTATTTGGATTAACTGCTCTAGTTCAAAAAATTTTGGGGTGGGATTGGGACTAAATATAATTGGGATACCATAGACTTCGCAAACTTTTTCATAGGATTCATAGGTTACTAAATCTTCTTTACAAATCCATAAATCTAAATTATATTTATCTGCTAAATAAGCAGTACCAAACATATGGTCCAAATGGCTGTGAGTATGAAGAATAGATTTTAATTTTAAATTATTTTTCAAAATATAATTGTCTAGTTCATCTTGTTCTGCTTTATAATAACAACCAGGATCTATAATTACAGAATTATTTAATTCGTCTGTTACAACGTAAGTGTTTTCTGAGAATGGATTGAAAGTGAATTTTTTTACGTTAAGCATTTTTAGGTTTTAAATTCAAAATTAAACTATGGCATGAAATTAGCTATCTTTGAAATGGAAAAATTGAGAAAGTTTTTAGTCATATTAATAATAATTAGCAGTTATTCTGTTTTTTCACAGTATTACACAGGATCTAACATTCCATTTGGTCAAAACAGGGTTCAATACAACTCTTTTTTTTGGCAATCTTTTGAGTTTGAAAGATCAAAAGTATATTTTTCTAAAGGTGGAAGAGAACATGCGAAATTTGCAGCAAAGACAGCCTATGATTTTCAAAAAAAAATAGAAAAATTTATAGACTTTTCCATTGAAGAGAAAATTCATCTTATAGTTTACAATAGTCAAAGTAAATTCAGACAGAGCAACATAGGTCTTACTAATGAAATTTCATCAAATATTGGAGGAACTTCCAATATAGAAGGTCAAAAAATATTTTTGTACTTCAACGGAAATCATGTAGATTTTGAAAATCAAATTAAAAGAGGCGTTGCAGAAATATTAGTTAATAAAATACTTTATGGAACTGATTGGAAGCAGACCGTCAAAAATACAACATTTATAAACCTGCCTTCATGGTTTAAAGAAGGCTTGGTCGATTATCTTTCTCAGGACTGGAACTCCAGATTAGATTCTGAACTAAAAGACTTAATTCTTAGTAAAAAAACTAAAAGGTTTCAATCACTAAGCAATCTTGAATCTAGATTATATGGGCATGGACTTTGGAGATATATAGATATTGTTTTTGGAAAGAATATGATTCCAAATTTGATGTATATGATGAAGGTTAGTAAAAGTGTAGAAAGTGGTTTTATTTATGTCCTTGGAGTTTCTTCAGAAATGATTCAACAAGATTTCTTTGATCATTTTAAAATTCAGTATTCAAACGATGTGGTTAATTGTATGGAGCCAAATGAAGATAAATTGAATATAAAAATTAAAAAAAATAGAACCATAAGACAATTAAGAATAAGTTCTGACGGGTCAAAAATTGCTTTTTCAGAACATTATCTTGGACAATATAAAGTCAAAATATTGAATATTAAAGAGGATAAAATACAAACTATAATCAAAGGAGATTACAAACTAAATAGAATTCCCGACCTATCCTATCCCATTTTAGACTGGCACCCTAGCGGAGAGGTTTTGGCGATATTTGAGGAGAAAAAAGGTGGCATCACTTTAAATCTTTACAATCTTTTAAATAAAAAAAAGAATATAAAATATTTATTGGGGCTGGAGAAAGTATTGAGTTCTTCCTATAACAAAAAAGGAACAAAAATGGTGATGTCTGCTGTTAAAGACAGCTATTCTGACATCTTTGAATACACTGTCTTAGGCAATAGCTATAAGCAATTAACTAATGATATTTTCGATGATTTATATGCTAAATATGTGCCAAAATCGAATCAAATAATATTTAGTTCTAATAGGCCTATGGATAATACAAATTCTAATTTATTTAAAAATAATTTTGATTTATTTAAAATAAGCAATGTCACTAAAAAAATTATTCAATTAACAAATACAAAAAACCATAACGAAATACAACCTCAACCAACTACCAAAAACAACTATAGTTTTTTAAGCGATGAGAATGGAATTTATAACCATTTTCAAACAATAGTAGACAGTACTATAAGTCATATTGACACCATGATACACTATCGCTACATAAGTAGCACTCATCAATTATCGCACTTTAGCAGAAACTCTTTAGAGATTGATTTTAGTCCTAAAACTTCTCTATACAGTTTGTTGTACCGTAAAAATAACAATTATGAATTTTACTTAGGGGACAGAAAAAACTGCACTATGTTTGAAAATAAGTCATCAAAAACTTACTTCAAAAATATTAATACCAAAAATGTGAATTCAGATGACAATACTGCATTTTTAGAAAAAGAAGAAAACATTGACATCTATAACTATAGATTTGAGGATGAAAAAAAACAACTTTTAGAATCTAAGAGGTTTAATGAAGTTGAAATCACAAAAGACCATAATATAAAATTACCTACTCAAAAAGTTTATAATATAAATTTCGCTATTGGTGAATTTATAATGCAACTTAACCCAACATTCAACAATCAAGCTTATCAAAGATACAGTAGTTCAGGATTTAAAAATGCAGGTTTTGACGGGTTTACGCTAGTTCAAGCAAAAGATGTATTCGAAGATTATAAAATAAGTGGTGGGTTAAAAGGCCCTGTTCAACTAAATAATATTGGGTTAATAGCCATTTATGAAAACTTAAAAAATAGAGTTGATCAAAGAACGCAAGTATCTAGACAATCATTTGAAGATGTATTTAGCGACGAAATCATAAAAAAAACTGTTGTTAATGATTTAAAACATCAATTCTCTTTTCCTTTTAGCGAAGTTAGTAGTCTACGGCTTACTTCTAATTTAAGATTTGACAAAGTAACTACATTAAGTAATTCTCCAACAACATTAAAAACACCAAATGATAATTTTATACTTTTTGGAGGTCTTCTAGAATATGTGTTTGACGTTACAAGACCTCTATCACTAAATATTAATAATGGTTTTAAATTCAAAACTTGGGTAGAAGGGTACAATGAATTATTAAATCCAAATACCGACTTTTTCGTATTAGGACTCGACCTAAGAAATTATCAAAAAATTCATAGAAATATTGTTTTTGCGTCAAGAATCGCTGCAAGTACCTCGCTAGGTTCGCAAAGGCTTTTATACTACTTAGGTGGAGTTGATGGCTATCTTTGGGCTAATTTTGACCCCACTATACTTCCAGACCCCAACATAAATTTTCAATTCCAAACAATTGCTTCTCCAATAAGAGGATTTTACCAAAATGCTAGAAATGGAAATTCATTTATAGCCATAAGTAATGAACTTAGAGTTCCGCTATTTAGTTACTTTTCAAAAAAACCTTTAAGCTCTGACTTTTTAGAAAATTTCATGGTAATTGGCTTTGGAGATGTTGGATCTGCATGGACTGGCAAAACACCTTATTCAAAAGAGAATTCATTTAATAGCTCCATCATAAATGGACACAATTATACTATAAATATTAAAAGTCAAAAAGAACCTATAATTTATAGCTATGGTTTTGGACTTAGATCTAGAATTTTTGGCTACTACTTAAGATTAGATTGGGGATATGGAATTGATGATAAAATTCTAATGCCTTCAATTAAACAACTATCTTTATCTTTAGACTTTTAAGAAAAATATGGATTTAACTACATTTATTACTTTATCACTAATTGGTCTTGCAGCTGGTATTGCAAGTGGATATATTGGAATTGGTGGTGGTATTATAATTATTCCAGCATTAATATATTTTTTAAAACTAGATCAATATCAAGCTCAAGGAGTCTCGCTTGCATTAATGTTACCACCTATAGGAATATTAGCCTTTTACAATTATTACCAAACTGGTACATTTAATATGGTTGTTGACAATATAGACTATAAAAACTTACTACTCTATTATTCTTTAATTATGGCCATTTTTTTCATTTTTGGAGGATGGATTGGGTCAAAATTGACTTTTAATACACCCGTTCATATTGTACAATTAATCTTTGGAGTTTTCATGCTTTATGCCGCTATCAAAATGATTATTAGTGGAGTTCAGCATTATATGAAATGATAGAAAAAGTAAGAAATATTGCAAAAAAACATGTTTTAGAAGTTATTAATATTCGAAAGCATCTTCATACTAATCCAGAACTTTCTTTTAAAGAATATGAAACTTCAAAATACATTCAATCAATACTAAGAAAACACGATATACCATTTACTACAGGTCATGTTGAGACAGGTATAATAGCAACTATACAAGGAGAAAACCCTGATTCAAAAGAAATATTATTGAGAGCAGACCTAGATGCATTGCCAATTACAGAAGATAATAATACTGAGTACAAGTCTAAAAATGAAGGAGTTATGCATGCTTGTGGCCACGACTTTCATAGTGCATCATTAATTGGAACTGCTTTAATACTGAATGAACTTAAAGAAGATTTCTATGGGACAATAAAATTTGTTTTTCAACCTGGAGAGGAAAAACTTCCTGGAGGTGCTAAATTAATGATAGAAGATGGACTTCTTAACAACAAACCTCAAGCTTGTATTGCCCAACATGTATATCCAGATTTACAAGTAGGAAAAGTAGGATTTAGACCCGGATTATACATGGCTTCGGCAGATGAGATTTATATTACTGTAAAAGGAAAAGGTGGACATGCTGCGCTTCCGCATCTTTTAAACGATCCTGTATTAATGACATCTCAAATTATCACAAATCTTCAACAAATAATTAGTAGAAACAACAAACCAAACAATCCTTCTGTATTATCCTTTGGCTATGTAAATGCACAAGGAGAAACTAATATAATTCCTGATACAGTTCAAATAAAAGGGACTTTTAGAACGTTCGATGAAAAATGGAGATTTTCTGCACATGAAAAAATGAAAAAAATCGCAAGTTCAATTTGTGAAAGTGCTGGTGGTTCCTGTGATTTTGATATAAAAGTTGGATATCCTTTTTTAGTGAATAATGAACAAATAACAAAAACCGCAATTAATGCAGCAGAAAAATATTTAGGTAAAAAAAATGTAATAAATCTCGATTTAAGAATGACTTCTGAAGATTTTGCATATATAAGCCAATCCTCTCCTTCATGCTTTTACAGAATAGGTACAAGTGATGGAAAAACTAGTAAAAGATTGCACACTTCAACATTTGATATTGACGAAAAAGCATTTTCAATTTCATCTGGGTTAATGGCCTATATTGCCCTCGAGCAAATAAGTAAATAATATAGATAAACTTCGTTAATTAATAGTTTTAATTTCTCTATATTAGAGTATTAAGAATTCGTAAAATGAATATTGTTAAACCCGATTTAAAAGCGTCTCTATTAAAATACTTTGGATTTGATTCTTTTAAAGGAGAACAAGAAATGGTTATTTCAAGTCTGCTTGATGGTAAAAATGCTTTTGTTATAATGCCTACTGGAGGTGGGAAATCTCTTTGTTATCAACTTCCTGCATTAATATCTGAAGGTACAGCTATTGTAGTTTCCCCATTAATTGCTTTAATGAAAAACCAAGCAGATGCAATAAGACAAGTTAGCGATAATGATGGTGTTGCTCATTTTTTAAATTCTTCGTTGAACAAAGGGGAAATAACCAAAGTTAAAAATGACGTAATTTCTGGGACAACTAAACTATTATACGTAGCCCCTGAGTCCCTAACTAAAAAGGAAAATATTGACTTTTTAAAAAAAATAAAAATTTCATTTTTTGCAATTGATGAAGCACATTGTATTTCTGAATGGGGACATGATTTTAGACCAGAATACCGGAGGTTAAAGCCAATAATAAAGTCAATAGAAGATGTTCCAATTATTGCTCTTACAGCTACTGCTACTCCTAAAGTGCAAACTGACATTCAAAAGAACTTAGAAATGACTGATGCTATAGTTTTCAAAGCATCTTTTAACAGAGACAACTTATTCTACGAAGTTAAACCTAAGAAAAATGTTCAAAAAGAAATTATTAGGTTTATTAAACCTAGAATAGGAAAATCAGGGATAATTTACTGCTTAAGCAGAAAAAAAGTAGAAGAAATTGCTCAACTATTACAAGTAAACTCAATATCTGCATTGCCCTACCATGCTGGGCTAGACCCAAATACCAGAGCGAAACATCAAGATATGTTTTTGATGGAAGAGTGTGATATAATTGTTGCTACTATTGCTTTTGGAATGGGAATTGACAAACCGGATGTTAGATTTGTTATTCATCACGACATACCTAAATCATTAGAAAGTTATTATCAAGAAACTGGAAGAGCTGGTAGAGATGGTGGTGAGGGACATTGTCTTGCTTTCTACAGCTATAAAGACATTGAGAAACTAGAAAACTTTTTACATGGGAAACCATTGGCGGAACAAGAAATTGGTCATCAACTGCTTCAAGAAGTAGTAGCATATTCAGAAACAAGTATTAATCGAAGAAAATTTCTTCTACACTACTTTGGTGAGGATTTTGATGAAATCAATGGTCCAGGAGCTAGCATGTGCGATAACTCTCAAAATCCAAAAGAAAAAATTAAAGGGAAACAATATGTTAAACTAGCACTAGATTGTGTGAAATCCGTAAATGGAAAACACAAGGTGAAATACTTTGCAAATATATTAGTGGGTAATAATAATGCAGAAATTAAAACCTATAAAGGAAATGAATCTCCCTTCTTTAATAGCGGTGCTGAAGAAGACGAGCATTTCTGGCATGCTGTTTTTAGGCAAATTGTAGTTCTTGGGTTTGTAAAAAAAGAAATTGAGTCCTATGGAACATTAATATTAACAGAAAAAGGAGAAGATTTTATAAATAATCCTAAAGAGATTGATCTCATTAAAGAACATGACTTTAGCGATACGGATGATAAAGACATAATTCTAAATCAAAAAGCAGGTGGAGGCGCATTAGATGAAAAACTCTTTAAAATGCTTAAAGACCTTAGAAAAAGTATTGCGCTTAAAAAAAGCATACCTCCATTTGTGATTTTCCAAGATCCATCTATGGAAGAAATGACTATGCAATATCCAATAAATTTTGAAGAACTTCAGAAAATAAGTGGTGTTGGAATTGGGAAAGCTCAGAGATATGGCACTCCTTTTATAGATCTTATCAAAAAATATGTAGAAGAAAATAATATAGATAGAGTTCAAGATTTTATAATGAAAAGTATTGTTAATAAAAGTGGTAAAAAAGTCAATATTATAACCAATATTGACCGTAAACTTCCATTAGAGGATATTGCTAAAAGTCAAAATAAAAAAATTGGAGAGCTCATTTTAGAAATTGAAAATATTGTTTCATCTGGGACTAAAATTAATATCGATTATTATCTAAATAATATAATTGATGAAGATGCTCAAAAAGAAATTTACGATTACTTTCTAGAAGATGCTGAATCAGATGACATTAGAGAGGCTTATGAAGAATTTGATGGTGATTATAGCGAAGATGAACTTAGGTTAATGAAAATTAAGTTCATGAGTGAAATGGCTAATTAAATATTTTTATTTTATATCTTTTTTCAAATCCATCTATTCCGGATAGCCCTCCAGAATGTAAAGCAATAATTTTTTTATTCTCCAATTTCTGGTTTTTTTTAAGTTGATCTACTAAACCAAAAAACATCTTCCCAGAATAAATTGGATCCGTCATAAGCCCTGTGATTTTATAAAATTCTCGCATGAATAGTATTAGCTCTTCACTGTATTTGGCATAACCACCAAGATGATAATCATGGTTTAAAATCCAATTTTTTGAAAAAGGTTTTTTTAATTCAGATTCAAATTTTTTAGAAATATTTTCTCCAATTGTATTAGCCCCTTTTAGTACAACTATACCAAAACAAGATTGAGATTTCTTTAAGGAGGAAGCTATTCCAGAAAAAGTTGCTCCTGT
>CAYREL010000005.1:8272-13053 GCA_964423275.1 uncultured Flavobacteriales bacterium
ACTATTTTTTGACAACCTTTTATTCCGTAAGCATTTGATCCACCTTCTGGAATGAAAAAAAAATCATTGTAATTTTCTTTACAAAAATTTTTAATCCATTTTGGATTCTTATAATCGTTTCTGTTTATATATTCGATAATTGCTCCGTAAGACTTGCATTTCTTTAAAATATCATTCAAAGGGCTGGTTTGCTCACCCCTTACAAGAAGAACACATTTTATAGAATGGACCCTGCATATATACGAAAGAGCTAAAATATGAGAGGAATAAGCCCCACCAATAGAAACAATTCCCTTTTTAGAAATAGAATTAAAATATTTTAAATTGTATTTTAATTTTCTCCATTTATTACCTGAAATAATAGGATGGATTAAATCATCTCTTTTTACGTAAACTTGATTTGAAACTCCGTAATAAGAAAGATCTAGCTTCTGTAATGGAGAATTATTAAAATCCATGAATTTTAAGGATGGGCAACATGAATTATTTCTAAAACTGTTCTAAAAGCAACACTTTTACCGGAATACTTATCTTGATATTTTTTTTGTAATTGGGATGAAAATTTTGACTGATATAAATTATAATCTTCCCAAGATTTTAATAAATATTGAATACTATAAGAAAGTCCGCCATCTTCCTCAGCATGAATTTTAGCAACTTTATTCTCTATAAATAAACCAGTAGACAAAACATCTGGGATATGAACATCCTTCATCCAAAGAAGCCACTCTTGATGAATGCCGTGGTCGATATTTACGGTAATATTATATAAAATCATCCTGAATCTTTTTCAATTTTCTCATTAGTATTTCCAGCTAGTTTTCTAAATCTTTTTCTAGATTCTGCAGCATATAAACTCCCTTTATGGTCAAAAAGAATGGTCTTAAAATATTTTTTTGCTTGGTCAAAGTCTTTGATTTTTTCTTCATAAATAGAAGCTATTAAAAATAAAGAATTATCTAGTAAAATAGAATTAGGGTAATTGTCAACAAGTAATTTGAAATGCTCGACAGCTTTTTGGTAATTGTGTTTTTTTAAATCAATTTTTGCTTTTCTGAAAATAATTTCATCATTTAAAGAATGGTTTTTGAAATTCTTTAGTATAGAATCATATAAAATATTTGCTTTTGAAAATTGTTGTTGAAAGGTGAGCATATCGGCATAAGAAAATAATTTCATGGCAACTTCTGAGGTGTCCATATTGTAATTATCTGAAATTAATACAGAAAGCTCTAAGGCGTCATTGGCTATTAGCTTGGAGGTGGATGCTTTCAAAACTTTAAGTTGTGCTTGACACCAATCGTATTCACCTGAAAAATAATATACTTGGGCATTTTTAAATTTTGCTAAATGTCCTAATTGGTCGTCTTTAAATTGTTTTTCAATCTGAAGATACATTAAGGATGCTTCCCAAATATTATCCTCCAAAACAAGAATATTGGCTAGTTTCAATTTTGCATTTCCTTTTTGTTTTTCCTTTAATCTTGGAATTAAAATTGCGTTATTTAAATGTTGCTTTGCAGAACTAATATCCCCTAAATAAAAAGCCTCGATTTCCGAAAGATCTAAAAGTAAATTGTACTTTCTTATAGAATTATTATAAACATTTTTTGAATTATTTAGCTGGGATAATATTAAAAGATAATTGGCTTTTAGCTCCTCTAATTCTTCTTGAATGATTTGATTGCCATAAAGAATCTTACTTTTCAAAGCAAATAGTTTTTTATTTTTTGCTTCAAACTTATATTCCAAAGAATTACTTTTAAGAACAACATCATCAAAGCATTTAATGGCAACTTTAAAATCTTGGTTGTTGAGCGCCGTATTACCTAATTCCAATAGCTTAGAGCCGTTTTTATTTAATTTTTTATCCAATGCTTTAATTTGTGTATACGCATTTTCATAATCGTTATTAAGCATGTAAAACCAGGCTAATAGTTCGATGTAGACTATTTTTTTTGGATTTGCTTGAATTTTTTCAATGATGGATTGTCTAAATATTTCTTTTTCCTTTAAATTATTTTGAAAATCGATGCTATTTACTAAGCCGTTCTGGACGTTTTGAAGAAACTTCTTATTAAAATCTAACATCTCAAAAAAAGTATTAATCATTTTATTAGTTTGACCCGTCTTATTATAAATAAGTGCAATCTTAGAATGATATGCAAAAGGATTTTGGAGATTTTTAGATTCGAAATTTAAATATACTTCTAGTGCTTTTTCTAAATTTCCTATTTTCTCAAAAGCTAGTCCTAAATCAAATGCGTTGTCATAGGATGTCTCTTTATTTATTTGCTCAATAGCTTTATCAAAAACTTGATTTTTCTTGTCGATTCTATCCAAAAGACCATAAATAACTCCTAAATCAACTAAGAATTTTAACTTGTTGGGATTCTCTTTGATTAAAGTTTTAGTTAATTTTTCAGCTTCTTTAATCTTATTGAGTTCTATAAAAGACGATTTGTAATTTTCATAAATCTTAAGTCTATGTTCTGGTTCTTTAAATATTTTCTCATAATAAAGTGCTGCTTTGTCATAATCGCTATCTAAGTAATATTTTTTAGCTAATTGAAAATCAATAGTAGAAATCTGTGAGAAAAAACTTGAGACAGATACTATTGAAAAAACTACTATAAAAAGATATTTAAATCTCATTTTTTGAACATTCTTTTTCTGCAAAATTCTTTATCGGCAAATACAGGCTGTCATTTGTGGATATAACAAAGTCATATAAGTTAAGAATGTCTAGAAGATCATCAGAAATTTTTTGGAGATTTTTTTCTTCCATTTCTAAATAATATGGTATTGAATCTAAGGGAATCAAATTATTTGAAAGATCTAATTTTAATATCTTGAGTTGATTAATTTCAGTCTCTAAGTTTCCTTTTGTTAAATCATAGTTAGTCAAAAAATTAGGACATGCTTTTTTAAGGCCTTTGTAATTGTTCATTCTCCTAGCAAACTCATTTTCAATAGTATTAACACATTTTTTAACCAATTCAATATTATTTTGGTATTTTGAAAATGCATTTTGCACATGGGAAGTATTAATTTCATTGATGCTTTTCTCCAAAAAAAATGATTTTGAAAGTAGTGCATTGGCCTGTTTTTCGCCCTTGTTAGAACAACCAACCAATACTAAAAAAACAACAATTAATTTAAGATATTTCATAAAAATCATATAGAATCAAAGCCGGTATAAGGTCTTAAGACTTCTGGAATATTAATACCATCTTCTTTCTGATTTATTTCAAGTAAAGACGCCATAATTCTTGGAAGTGCTAGTGCGCTACCATTTAATGTGTGGGCTAAATCAATAATCTTATTTTGAGATCTATAGCGCAATTTTAATCTATTAGACTGGAAGGTTTCAAAATTAGAAATTGAACTAACTTCTAGCCATTTGTTTTGACCAACAGAATAAGTTTCTAAGTCATAAGTCAAAGCAGAAGTAAATCCTAAATCTCCTCCACAAAGTCTTAATTTCCTATAAGGCAAGTCCAATTTCTTTATTAGACCCTCTACATAGACAACCATATCGTCTAAAGTTTGATAACTTTCAGATGGGTTTGTTATTTGAACTATCTCCACTTTATCAAATTGGTGCAATCTATTTAAACCTCTGACATCTTTACCATAAGAGCCAGCTTCCCGCCTAAAGCACGGTGTATACCCTACATGTTTGATAGGTAAATCTTTTTCTTCTAAAATTACATCTCTATAAATATTGGTAATGGGTACTTCGGCAGTAGGAATTAAGTACAAATCATCTAATGTTGCATGGTACATCTGGCCTTCTTTATCTGGAAGCTGCCCAGTTCCATAACCCGAGGATTCGTTGACAAGATGAGGAACCGAAAGTTCTTGATATCCTTTCTTATTGCCTTCATTTAAAAAAAACTGGATTAAAGCTCTTTGCAAAATAGCCCCTTTACCCTTGTATATTGGGAAACCAGCTCCAGTTACTTTTACTCCAAGCTCAAAATCAATTATATCATACTTTTGACATAGTTCCCAGTGAGGAAGAAGACTATCATTTTTTAAACTATCTATTGAAGAAGAGAAAATTATTTCATTGTCATTTTCAGATTTGCCGGGGGGAACTAATTCGTTTGGAGTATTAGGTATTTGATAAAGTAATTCAAGAATTGATTGGTCTAACTCTTCAAAACTTTGTTTGAATTTTTTTATGTTTTCCTTTAAAACGGTAGTTTCTTTTTTTAAAATATTAGCTTTTTCAATAGCTCCTTTTTTAAACTGTTCTCCAATTTGAGAAGATAATGTGTTCATATTGGCAGACATTTCATCTAAATGCTTTTGGGTATCTCTTTTTTTTAAGTCAAGAATATAAACCTCATTAATCTGATCAGTAACATCTATTTTTCTGAACTCTAAAATATTTTTAATAATAGAATCTTTATCGGTTCGGATTTTTTGAATCTGCAACATTGTAAACAGTTATTTATAGTAAAAATATCAAAATTTATAGATGAATAAAAAAGGTATAAAAAAAGCGCTATAAAAGCGCTTTTAAAAAAATTTATTTAGTGGCTAAACACTCTATTTTATAATTGAGTAACCGAGACGAAAGATTTGTTTTTGGCTTTTTTTGTAAACTCTACAATGCCATCTTTAAGAGCAAATAATGTATGGTCTTTACCAATTCCAACATTTTCACCTGGGTTATGTTTTGTTCCTCTTTGTCTGACGATGATATTACCAGCTATTGCAAGTTGACCACCAAAAATCTTTACTCCTAGACGTTTTGATTCTGATTCTCT
>CAYREL010000006.1:0-12984 GCA_964423275.1 uncultured Flavobacteriales bacterium
ATTTTCCTGGAGCCTCAAGAATATCTAAAAACTCAATAGATGCGCCCTCCATATTGTGAATCACTTTTTCTACTTTACTCACTAAATAGTTGTAGGCAACATAGGCAACTATACCTACTATTAATCCACCAACAGTAGTAATCATAGCTTCCATAATTCCGCCAGAAAGACTAGCTATTTCAAATGTTTTTTCTTTAGACATGTTTTGAAAAACTTTCACCATTCCTAGTACAGTTCCTAAAAACCCAAGCATTGGAGCAACTCCAGAAATTGTTGCTAGCATAGACAGTCTCCTTTCCAATTTGCTAATCTCTAATTTTCCAATATTTTCTATAGATATAGCAATATCTTTCATTGGTTTACCAACTCTGCTAAGGCCTTTTTCTATCATTCTTGCAATAGGATTATTGCTAGATTTACAGTGTTCTTTAGCTTCATTTAAATTTCCTTTTAAAACAAAATCGTTGATTTTTTGCATAAAATCTTTTTCTCCTTTCAAAGCTCTTTGAATTGTCATAAAACGCTCTATAAATACATAAATGGCTATGAAAGAAAATAAGAAAAGAAGAGACATTACTATTAAGCTAGTTAAGCTATATTCTCCGCTAATAGAGTCATATCCCCAAATCAACTGCCACATGGAGATTTGTTCTGTTTCTAATAGAGATGGTGCGTCTTCTAAAATAGAAGATGTATTTTCTTGAATGTTGAACAACATAGGAAAAATATTAAAATTCATTTTATTAATTTTTATGTGAAATTAGCACTTTTTGAAAGTGCTTAGAGGCTTTGGAATAATAGAAATGAACAGGCACCCGTTAAGTAACCAATTGCAGCAAGCCAAGCAATGTTTTTCAAATACCAAAAAAATGATATTTTTTCCATACCCATTGCAACTACTCCAGCTGCAGATCCAATAATAAGCATACTTCCTCCAGTACCCGCAGAGTAAGCAATAAAATGCCATACTGTATCGTCCATTGCCAAATCGAACATGCCCATACTTGCTGCCACTAATGGCACATTATCTATAACTGCAGATCCTACACCTAGTAATAAAACAAACAAATTTATTGGAATGGATTCTTGAACACTTTTTCCTAAATTAAATACTATTCCTAAGGATTCAAGAGCAGCAACAGTCATTAAAATTCCAAGAAAAAACAAAATGGAGGGCATTTCAATTTTTGATAAAGCTCTAAAAATAGGACTATTAGTATGACTGTCTGATTCGCTCGAGGAATTGTTAGAAATACTGTGCAAGCTAAATTGTCTCGAACTTAAAATTTCTCCTAACAAAGTAACTATTGCCAAAGAAAGCATCATTCCTACATATGGCGGTAAGTGGGTCACGGTTTTAAAAATAGGAACAAAAATTATTGCAGCCAGTCCTAGCACAAGCATGGTTGATCCATGTTTAATTTCTTTTATTTCATCTTTTGGTGGTTCAAAATTATCTTTAAATGGTTTTAAGAAACTTGCTATTATAGTAGGGATAATCATACAAATTAAAGATGGAATTATAAGCAATTTCACAAGTTGCATAGAGGATACTTTTTTTCCCATCCATAGCATAGTGGTTGTTACATCACCAATTGGTGACCAAGCTCCACCAGCGTTGGCTGCAATGATAATCAGTCCTGCAAACCACATTCTGTCTTTATTGTCTTTAATTACTTTTCTAAGAATAGTAATTAATACAATAGTGGCTGTTAGATTATCTATTATAGCAGATAAAATAAAGGCCAATATGCACATGATCCAAAGTAGATATGTTTTCTTTTTTGTTTTTATAAAATTCTTTATTGTAGCAAATCCGTTAAAGTGATCAATGATTTCCACAATGGTCATAGCCCCAATTAAAAATACCAAGATCTCACAAGTTTTTCCAAAATGATGTAACAAGGTGCTTTCAAACCACATCATTTTTGATGGACCATGACCTTGAGCCTCGTGTGGAAGAGATGCAAATCCTTTTACCATTTCATGACTGTCTGAGTCAAACCAATTGACAAAATCATCTAAACCAAATGCTATTAGTGCCCAACAAATTGCCATCATAAGTAAGGCAGGAACAAGCTTGTCAATTTTAATTGAATGCTCTAGAGTAATTCCTAGATAACCTAAAATAAATATTATTACTATCGCAGTTTCCATAATTGTTAAATTAATTGTTTTAAAGCTATTTCAAAAGCAGTTTTAGATATATTTTTTGAATCAGAATTTTTTTCAAAAATGTTTTCTAACGCATTTTGGATAGTTTTTGAAGTGTCTTTAAAAATAGATTCGTCTTCCATCCTTTCAAGATCATTTCCCATTAAATAGGCAAATACTCTAGCCATTCCACAATTAGAAATGAAATCTGGGATTAAACTAGTATTTTGATCAGTATAGTCAGAAATGGGCCCAAAGAATATTTCTTTATCTGCAAAAGGAACATTTGCACCAGGAGCAATTACTTCAATTCCTGATTTAAGCATTCTCTCTACTTGGTCTTTGGTAATTAATCTTGATGCAGCACATGGCAAGAAAATTTCGGATTTAAGATCCCAGATTTGGTCATTTATTTCTTCAAAAGAAAGCAAATTTTTATCATTTATTGCATTTCCATTTTTGGTTAGAAATAATTTCTTAATTTCTTCAAATGAAAAACCTTTTTCATTAATTAGCCCACCATCTCTATCAATTATCCCTACGACTTTACCACCATCTTGTGCAATGTAATAGGCTGCAGCAGAGCCAACATTTCCCCAGCCTTGAACAATTACTCTTTTGTTTTTTAAATTTCCTCCATATATTTTATAATAGTGTTTGACAGATTCAGCTACTCCATAACCAGTTATCATATCTGCTATAACAAATTTTCTTTCAATATCTGGAGTGTAATTCTTACTTTCAATTGTTTTTAAAACCCCTTGTCGAAGTTGGCCTATTCTATTTATTTTTTGAGATTCTCTTGGTTGGTAGTGACCGTTGAATACTCCCTCCTGAGGATGCCAAACACCACAATCTTCAGTTATTGGAATAACCTCGTTAATTTCATCTACATTTAAATCACCTCCGGTACCATAATAATGCTTTAATAGAGGAGTGACTGCAGCATACCATCTCTTTAAAACTTCTTTTTTTCTTGGGTCATTCGGATCAAAATTTATTCCAGATTTGGCACCGCCAATCGGAGGGCCTGAAACTGTAAATTTAACTTCCATGGTTTTAGCCAATGAGATTACCTCGTGTTGGTCTAGTCCTACTCTCATCCTAGTTCCACCACCTGCTGCTCCTCCTCTTAGAGAGTTTATAACTACCCATCCTTTGGCATCTGTTTGAGAATCTTGCCACTGAAAGATAATTTCAGGTGTTTTATTTTCAAATTTTTTAAGTAAATCTTTCAAATTAAATTTTAATCTTTCAAATGTAAAAAAGAAACTAGGTATTGTTGCAGTTCTTTGTAACTCTTTTCGAAATAAATATCAGGGATTATGGATAACTCCTGCAGATAAATCTTTAGAACTTCCAGTTACAGATGCTAAAATATTTATTTCGTTTCTAAGTTTAAGAACCCCTAAAAGTGAAAAAATTAATGCTTCTTTAAAATCTATTAGTTTTGTTTCTGGAATTACCGCTTTAATTTTCAGTTCTTTAAGTTTATTGATCCAGAATTTATTGTACGCTCCTCCGCCTGTAATTAAAAGCGTGTCGTTGGTGTCAAATTTGAAAATATTTTTAATTGTTCTACATAAATGAGTCCCTGAAGTATAAAGTTGGTCGTTTACAGAAGATTTACTTTTCTCAAATAAAGGTTTGTACCATTGATTAAAGTCTTCAACTCCTAATGACTTGGGAAATTCTTTTTTATAAAAATCTAATTTCTCTAATTTTAAAATTAAATTTTTATCTAGTTTGCCACGATTTGCAAGTTCTCCATCTTTGTCAAATGCATGACCGATTTTATTAGAAAGATAATTACTAATCATATTAGCAAAATTTACATCACCAGCAATTCGTTTTTCTTTTAAATTATATGAAATATTTGCAATTCCCCCAAGATTGAGACACCCTTTATGGTTCCCAAATAATAATTCATCTCCAATAGGAACAAGTGGTGCTCCTTGTCCACCAAATGCAACATCCATTGTTCTGAAATCTGAAACTGTTTTGATATTCGTTGTGGAACATATATAGGCTCCATTTCCAATTTGCTTGGTTAAATTAATTTCAGGTTCGTGAAATAATGTGTGGCCATGAGATGAAATTAGGTCAATCTGGTTTTTTTTAATTTTTTTTTCTTTTAGAAATTCGTTTATTTTATCTCCTATGAAATTCCCCAGCTTATTATCTAAAAAAACTAAGTCTCTACCCTTTAATCTACTAGCATTTTGAAGTTCACTTTTCCATTCTGCAGAATACTCATAAGTTTTTCCATCTATAATTTCATAAAACCATGTATTGTTAAAACTTAATTTTGACCAAACAATATCTATTCCGTCTAAAGACGTGCCGGACATAATTCCCACAACATTATATTTGTTCATAAATTTTATGTATAACTAACCATTACAATATAGTATTTATTTTATAGTTTTAAGTCCAAATTAGGAATATGAATTTTAAATTGACAGAAGAACACGAAGCGGTTAGAGAAGCTGCTAAAAACTTTGCAGAAAGCGAATGTAAGTCTGGTGTTATTGAAAGAGATACCCATCAGAAAGTTGGATTCGATCAGTTAAAAATGTTAGGTGAATTAGGTTTTATGGGTATGATGGTAGATCCTAAATATGGTGGTAGTGGAATGGATACAATCAGCTACGTTTTGGCTATTGAAGAAATATCTAAAATAGATGCTTCTGTTTCTGTTGCTATGTCTGTAAATAATAGTTTGGTATGTTGGGGGTTAGAGAAGTTTGCTAGCGAAGAGCAAAAACAAAAATATTTGGTTCCTCTTGCAAGGGGAGAGAAAATTGGTGCATTTTGTCTTTCTGAGCCAGAAGCAGGTTCAGATGCTACTTCACAAAGAACTACTGCGCTTGATAAAGGTGACCATTATCTTCTTAATGGAACTAAAAACTGGATTACCAATGGAAGCACCGCTTCAACATACCTTGTAATCGCTCAGACCGATGCTAACAAAGGCCATAAAGGAATTAATGTCTTCATTGTAGAAAAAGGTATGAAGGGTTTTGAAATTAGTGCCAAAGAAGATAAATTAGGTATTAGAGGAAGCGATACCCATACCCTGGTTTTCAACGATGTAATAATACCAAAAGAGAATAGGGTTGGAGAGAATGGCTTTGGTTTTAAATTTGCAATGAAAACACTAGCAGGTGGTAGAATTGGAATTGCTGCTCAGGCTCTAGGGATTGCAGCTGGTGCTTATGAATTATCTCTTGCTTATTCTAAAGAAAGAGAAACTTTTGGAAAACCGATTCATCACCATCAAGCGATACAATTTAAATTGGCTGACATGTATGTAGATATTGAAAATGCAAGAAACTTAGTTTACAAAGCCGCATGGCATAAAGACCAAAATATGGATTATAATTTATCAGGTGCTGTTGCAAAACTACATGCTTCTGAAGTTGCAATGCGAACTACGGTTGAGGCAGTTCAAATTCACGGTGGTTATGGATATGTAAAAGAATACCATGTTGAAAGACTAATGAGAGATGCTAAAATCACTCAGATTTATGAAGGAACATCCGAAATTCAAAGAATTATAATTGCAAGAAACACTATAAATTAGAACAAAAAAAGAGGGATTTAAATCCCTCTTTAATTAATCTTTTAGTTTTTGAATCAATCTATTTCCATGCATCCATTCCGCTTGGACTTCCAATTCTATCCATTGCACATCTAAATCCAATGGCAGATGTAGATCTATCTTCCTCCAGATATCTTCGAGTCCCAGGATTGAGGTAATAAGCTCTATCTTTCCATGAAGCTCCTTTGTATACTCTAGATTTGTCAGAAATCAGTGATGTTATTGCACCAGCAATTGTACCATTTTTCTTTTGAAGTCCTCTTTGATACATAGCCCAGTCCTCATTAAGACCTCCATTTTCCATACCTTTATTGAAGTCGTCAATATCACCTTGATTGTTGTCTGGGTCACCAGGATGATATATAGAGGATTTTAAATCTCCATCTAAATAATCAATATTATCTGCAATTCTGTAATTACTTCTTTTCATGTTTTCTTCTGCCGTAACATCTCTCATTTGAATATTTCCAGGTGTATTAAGTATGAAATCTGCCATGCCAGATCTTAACATTGGACTTATTTCTATATTATACCCAGCCAAATCCGCATCTTGTTGAACTTGCAAATCAAAGTCTTGAAAAATTTGATCAAAAATTTCTTGAATTTTTCCTGATGCTTCTAGGGTTTGTCTATTTTTTATAAGCACTTGAGCTTCTTTAATTTGATTAGATATTATAGTAAGCAGTTCGTTTTCTACAGAATCAAGCCTATTTTTCTTTACGTATCCATAAGTTCTATTACCTTGAGCAACTTTATCTTCTCTTTCAGCTTTAAATTCAGCAATATACTGCTCAATTCCATCAATATCATAAATGGTAACATCGTATTTTTCGTCGACTGAACCGGAAGCGTTAAGTACTTTTGTTTTGAAAACATTACCTCTAAAAGGTCTAAACTCGTCAGCATCTTTGGAAGTCATAGGTCTATATACATCTAAAACCCACTCACTAACATTTCCAGCCATGTTATACAGCCCGTAATCGTTTGGCCAATAAGAAAAAACAGGAGCAGTAATGTCCGCGTTATCATTTAAATGACCAGAAACACCCATGTAATCTCCTCTTCCTCTAACAAAATTTGCCAACATATCTCCTTGGAAATTTTCTTGAGGATTTCTAACCCAATGACCATCCCATGGATAAACTCTTTTTTCAATAATTCTTTCATCTACAGTATTACCGATTAATCCGTATGCTGCAAACTCCCATTCAGCTTCA
The DNA here is from genome assembly GCA_964423275.1 of uncultured Flavobacteriales bacterium. Classification (GTDB taxonomy): domain Bacteria; phylum Bacteroidota; class Bacteroidia; order Flavobacteriales_D; family Parvicellaceae; genus MED-G20. The sequence goes on from CAYREL010000006.1 coordinate 6,976, forward strand.
GTCGGTAGTCTATATCTTGGTAGAATAATTCCATCAGACATTTTAACATTTCTTGTGGCTAAATCTTTAAGCTTTAATTTTCCAGTAGTTGGGTCGTAGCCACCCATAGCTGGGTCAAGATTTGCAATTTGTCCTTGAGGATTAAGACCTTGTTCGTATTGTCCAGCCATATACGCATCTGTTGTGAAAGGTTCGTTTTGTTGGTTTGGATTGGAAACTAAAATACCTTCTCTTATAAGAATAAACTCATTTACTCTGTCAGTTCGCCACTTGCAAAACTCACTAGCTTGTTGCCAAGAAACACCTACAACAGGGTAATCTCTATAAGCAGGATGTCTTAGATAGTATTCTACATACTTTTCATTAAAACCTAGTTTCTCTCTCCAAGAAAGAGTATCAGGAAGAGACTTTTTATATACCATTGGAAAATCTGTAAATGTTCTACGTGTCCAATACATATATTCGCACCAGTGATAATTAGATATTTCAGTTTCATCCATGTAAAATGAAGAAATTGAAACTCTTCGAGGAACATTGTGATTTTCATAAGTTACATCTTGCTCAACTCTTCCCATGGTGAACGTTCCACCTTCAATTAAAATTAAACCAGGGCCAGTTTCTTGTTCCGAATAAGGAACTTTTTGAAAACCTCCATTTTTTGGATTGTTGTAATCCCAACCAGTGATACTTGATGTTTCATACTCTGTACCACAGCTTGAAAACAAGCAGGATGCAAAAATAAAACAGATTAAATAAGTTAAATTGTTTCTCATTTTTAAATAGGTTTATGTCACGCAATTAACGTAATTTTAATACGAAAGTTACAAATTTATGCTTTTTTTTAGAAAGATGGGCAACTAAATGACTGTATAGTGCTGTTTTTATTGTCACATTGAAAATTTATTTGAATGGAAACTTCGTGAGATCCTGATGAGGCTAGGTACAATCTGGATAAATTTAAATCGTAACTGTATCCAATTTTTATTAATCCCATTTTAGCTCCCACCAAAACTGCATAGTTTTGATTATCTCTGTACCATAACCCTACCACATAAGATCCTTTTTCACCATAAACCCCGATATTAAGTTGTTCATTTAGCCCTTGTTTTTTGAAAATTATATTTGGAGAAACAGTCCAGTTTTTCTCGTCTATTGAGCTTTTATATCCAATTGGAAAATGGTAGCCGATATTTACAGAATATTTTCTTTCTAATTTATATTCTTCAGAAAAGATAGATTGTTTTGGCTCTGTTAAGTGGTGGGTAGAAAAACCTAGAAAAAATTTCTCGCTATATGCCAAAATACCACTGCTGAAATCTACTCCATTTTTAGAACTATTTAACGTGTTGTTTGCAGTTGAATAAACAAAACCACGGATTGGGTCAATCATGTCCACAAATGTTAATTCATTTTGATTGAATTTGTTCTGCCAAAAGCTTGCCTCTATTCCAGTTCTTAAAGTAAATTTTTTAGAAATTTTTATTTCATAAGAATACATTCCGCTAATTCTATTGTTTTGAATTGCGCTGTTGAGTCTATCTGACAATACCATAAAACCAAATCCACCATGAATTTTACTAATATTTTGATCGTAAGAAAACGAAGTGGTATTAAATATTTGTGGTAAGCCAGTCCATTGAGATCTATGGTTCGTGCTTAGTCTTGGACAATTATTAGTACCTGCAAAAGCTGGATTTAAGTAAATAGGATTGGAATAGAATTGAGTAAATTCGGCATCTTGACCAATCGCTATTTTAAAGGAAAAAGCAATACAAAAAGAAAATATAATTTTCAGACAATTTTGAGTAATTTGAAAGTATGTCTTGTTGAAATTTATCATCCAATATTTGTAATAGAGGGGTAAAAATGATTAATCAATACATTTTAATACAATATTACTTTTAATTTTGAGTTATATACCAACAAAAATAACTGTGAATTATTGTAAAGTAGTTATGTTTTTCTTTGTTTTAATTGCCAATAATTGTTTTTCGCAAAAATCAATTCTTGTTCAAAAGCAAATCGAGTACCAAATTGTTAAATGGACTGACAATTCAGATGTTAAATTCCTGTGTCCTGAAAATGGGTACTTTGACCAACTTACATTCCAACCTATTTTTCAATATAAATTACCATTTGCAGACTATGAAATTACAAATTTTGAGTTCAATGAAAGACCACTAAGTTATAATGAAAAAAAAGCATATTCCAGTGTTTCTTTTGCTGATAACTATTTCACTTCATTTAGAAAACAAGAGCAAAATGCTACTCTTAAAAACAACCTTTTGCTAATTAACTGTATAAGGAATTTTAATGGTGAATTGTACTTAATGACGGGTTTTAAAGCTCAAATAGTTAAAAAAACAAACCTTATAAAACGCTTTAAAAATTCAACTTTTGCAAATCAGTCGGTACTTCACAATGGAGCTAATTGGTTTAAGCTAAGTAATTTTGAATCTGGTGTTTATAAAATTGATTACAATTATTTGATAAACAACTCTATTATTAGTTCTGCAATCCCCTCAAACAGCATTCATTTATTTTCCAATAACAAAGGGCTTCTAAGCCCTGTTAATGACGATTCTAGACCAGATGACCTAGAGCAACAGTCCATATTTGTTTTTGATGGTGGTGATGGCCTATTTTCTCAGGGAGATTACATTTTATTTTACTTATCTGGTCCGGATAGAATTAATTTTGATGGTCAAAATTTCAACCATACCAAGCACATTTATTCAGATAGTGCATATTGTTTTTTAAATATTGACAATTCTAGAATGCAAAATAACCTTGATAGTGTAAATAATTTGAGTCAAACCTTTAATCAAACGATTTCTAAATTCAAGGATTTTAATTACCTTAATGAGGACAAGTTAAATCTTTTAAAGTCTGGTTCCCAGTGGTTTGGTGATGTATTTGATTTGACTAATATTTATACTTATCCTTTCCCTTTTAATTTTTGTACGGATTCCTCCCACATAAAATTAAAATTAATGAGCAAGTCTAATTATTCTACAGCTTATTTCTATCCTTTAATTTTTGGAGAAAGTCGGATAGTTCCAATTAATTCAACAGGTTCGTCTTATTACTCAGATGTTGGAAGAGTGGTTGTTGATGAATTTGATGTTTCAAATAATCCAAATGTACCCTACGAGTTAACTTTAGAATACTCCAATAATGGTGCTCCATCATCCAAAGGCTACTTAGATTATATTGAAATAAATTGTGATAGACTATTGGTAAAAGATAACCAAGAGTTCTGCTTTAATGTTTTGAGTTCTGGCTCTAATAACTACTCTAAAGTTGTATTAGATAATTCTTCTTCTGTGGATATGGTTTGGGATATTACAGATTTTAGAGATGTTAAAAATTTATCGTTCACCAAATCCAATGAGGAATTAACCTTTTTGTCTTATTCAGATACCCTCAGAAATTTTGTAGCAGTTTCTGGTTTTAACTTTCAAAGTCCAACTTTTGTTAAACAGTTGTCTAATCAAAACCTCCATGGCTTAAGTAATGTTGATATGGTAATAATTTCTCCAGCAGAATTTTTAACCGCTGCTGAAGAATTGAGCTTACTGCATCAAAATGAGGGTTTAAATGTAGTAACAGTTTCTGATGAGCAGATTTACAATGAATTTTCAGGGGGATTAGTTGATGCAACTGCAATCAAACAATTCCTAAGAATGTTTTACTCTAGAGAAAATGGCAATCCATTAACCATTCCAAAATACTGCTTACTTTTTGGCGATGGTTCCTACGATAATAGAAATATTTTGGGTCACAATAAAAATATATTGCCAATCTTTGAATCTCCAGAGTCAGTGAGTATTGTCAACACGTATGCTTCAGATGATTATTATGCAATTTTATCGGATGGTGCATCTATGCAAAACACAGATTTTTTAAACATAGGAATTGGAAGATTGGTAGTTAATACCTTATTAGAGGCTAATGAAATGGTTCAGAAAATCAAGAATTATACCCTAGAGGACGCAAATTCAATGACAAGTTTAAATTGTAATAATCCAATGACCAATAGCATATATGGAGATTGGAGGAATAAAGTTGTTTTAGTTAGCGACGATGAGGACAACAATGCATATTTCAATGACATTGAAATTATGGCATCAAAAATAGAAGATAATAAGAAATCTATAAATACAATTAAAATTCATTCAGATGCCTATGTTCAACAATCTAGTACAGTAGGAGAAAGAATTCCAGATGCTGAGGCTGCTATTAATCAAAAAGTAAAAGACGGAGCACTTTTGGTAAACTACATTGGTCACGGTGGTGAGACTGGTTGGGCTCATGAGCAAATATTATCTGTTCCTACCATCCAAAATTGGGATAATAACAAAGCTCTGCCAGTTTTTATGACTGCAACTTGTGAATTTGGAAGGTTTGATGACCACGATAGGGTTTCGGGTGGTGAGTACATCCTTCTTAACAAAGATGGAGGAGGTATTGGACTATTTACAACAACGAGATTAGTTTATGCTACACCAAATGAATGGTTGAATAGGTTTTTTTACGATACAGTTTTTGATTTCGTAAATCAAAAGCCACAAAGACTAGGTGATATCTATGTGGGTACCAAAAATAAATTTGCTCAATTTAGTGCAGATAAAAATTATAGAAAATTCGCGCTTTTAGGGGACCCAGCCATAAGATTTGCTATTCCTGAGTTGAAAGTTGAAATTGACTCTTTTAACAGAGACACTGTTAATGCTTTGAGCGAAGTCAAAATCTATGGTCACCTTAGTGATAATTTTGAAAATACTTTGACAAATTTTAATGGTAAAGTGTATCTCACTTTTTACGACAAAGAATCTTCATTATCTACTTTGGGAACTAACCCTGGATCTGATAATCTTCCATTTAAAATGTGGAAAAACGTAATTTATAAAGGTAAATCTTCTGCTAGTAACGGCGAATTTAGCTTCACCTTTAAAGTCCCTAAAGATATTGGTTACGATTATGGTTTTTCAAGAATAAGTTTGTATGCTGAGGATGGAACATTAGATGCTAGTGGATATAACGATTCTCTAATAATTGGAGGAATAGATACAACAGCTTCTTTAGACGAACAGGGTCCTGATTTGGAATTGTATTTAAACGATGAGAATTTTGTTTCTGGTGGAATTTCTAATGCCAATCCATTATTGATAGTGTCTGTTTTTGATGAAAATGGAATAAATACTGTTGGCAATGGAATTGGTCACGATGTTGAGCTTGTGATAGACAACGATTATGCAAACTCTATTGTTTTAAATGATTATTATGTTGCAGATTTAGACACTTATAAAAGTGGCAGAATAAACTTCGAACTTAATGATATTAACCCCGGAGAGCATAATATTAAAATAAAGGTCTGGGATAATTATAATAATTCCTCTCTTAGTGAAATAAATTTTATAGTTGTTGAAGACAACGAACTTGAATTATCTCATGTGTTAAATTTTCCAAATCCATTTACCACTAATACTGCTTTTTATTTTGAACACAATCAGAACTGTAATTTTTTAGATGTCAGTATACTTATTTATTCTGTTTCAGGAAAAGTAGTTAAAAGAATTAATAAAAGAATTTTGAATGAAGGCTTCCGATCTCAGGGTATCTCATGGAATGGAAAAGATGATTTTAATGAAGTTTTGGCTCGGGGTGTGTATATATATAATCTAAGAGTAACCAACGAACAAGGCTTGAGTGCAGACAAAACCCAGACCATGTTCCTTTTGAAATAATTATTTTCTAAATACTATTTATATATATTTGTCGTTAGCACAAATAATTTTAATTAGATGATCTTAAATAAAACAACATTTATTAAACTTCTTGCAGTATTGATTGCAGTGGTATTTTTTAAAAATTCTGCGTTTTCACAAACTAATAGTGGCCAAATAACAGAGTCATCTACTATTGAAAATATAAACACAATTACTACAGCAGTTCCGTTTCTTTTAATTTCTCCAGATTCTAGATCTGGGGCTATGGGGGATGTTG
>CAYREL010000007.1:0-12904 GCA_964423275.1 uncultured Flavobacteriales bacterium
GTTGATTTATTTTTTTCTTTTCTTTTATTTTTAAAACATATTTGAAATAAAAATCGAGGGGACATGTACAATACTTTTGAATAGACGATGCTGAAATACCTTCCTCCATCCATTTGACAAGAACTTCTTTGGTTTTTTCACTACTTTTTACTTCATGGATTTTTTCGGTAATATCCATTTTTATGTAGTGGTGATTTATTTTAAAATTCTTTTTCTCACCTAGTTCCTTTTCTATTTGTCTAATATATCTGCTGGGTTCATTGTAGGTAAGTCCTTTGTCATCTCCTTTGACGAATAATAAATCTATGTTTTTGGCATAATGAAAATTCCGGAAGAAATAATAGGCAGATAATGCCTCTCTTTCATAGACGGATGGAATACCAAAAAACTTTTTTAAGTCCTCTGGGAAAAGATCTATAGAATTAGATTTAGAAGGTAAGAATTCTTCATTGCAGGATAGGAAAACTACATTTTCGTAGTCTAAAGTTCTACTCTCCAAAAGTCCAATAATTTGAATTCTCGCATCGTTTTCTCCTTTTACAACTACACTTAGTCCATTTATTTCTTTTAAAAAAAGTTTTAGAAATTGTGAAGAGTTAAGCTCTATTTTGTAATTATTTAACTCATTGGTAATTTTTAAAATCGTTTCTTTTATTTTTTCTAAACCTAAAATATCGTTCTTACTTTTAGCATATATTTTTTGTACAACATTTATAAGCTTTATTATTTTATGAGGAACCTGAGTGGGTAATGAATTGTGCAATTCTTCAAGGCATGTTATTAGCTTATTTAAATATGGATGGTATTTTTTTAGCTTTAGATTGTTAATTTCAAATGCATGTTTTTGTTTTTCTATAAATAATTTTGTCAACTCTTTTTTTGAAATAGTATTACTAATTGCACTAAAATTAATTAAGGCCTCCATCCAGTCGAAACTAATTTTGTTTTTTCCAAAAATAGGATTGGTGTCTAATAGAAATTTAATTAATTTATTGCTTTCAAAATATTTAATTTTAAGACCTGATGAATAATTTATACTTTTTTCATTTTTAACGAGTTTTTGGTAGAGTAGAGGGCCTAGGTTCTCATCCATCAAAATAATTGTGAAATTTTTTGTCCTATCTCTTAAAATATTTTCTACAATATTGATTTGTTGATTGCTAGAATAGGATGAATAAATATTAATTTCTTTAGAATGATTTAATATTTTATTCGATGGCTTATTGTAATGTTTTGTAAGATGTTTTCTATAAAAAAATCCAGCCTCGTGGTCTTGATTTTTTGTATAAAATTCGTCAACATCCACAATTATTTTAGAACCATTGTTTTTTGTCAAGTAGTTTACAATAGTTTCTTCACTTTTTGAAAGCGCATTTAGACCTAAAAAACAAATTTTCTTATCCTCAGTAAAATAATTTTTAGGGTTCTCAGCTATAGTTCTTGTGATTAATCCTCCTGTCCCCTTTTTTTTTTCAAGGAGTCTTTTCTTAAATATTTCATAAAGTAACCCTGTTTTTTGGAACTGACTTATAAAATTCTTTTGATTTCTCGAAAGAGTCTTGTCGTTTAAACTCCATTCATCAATTCCTGTAATATTGTCTAATTCCTGAAACAATTTTTGATGATCAATCATGTTTCTCTCTACGTCATTAAAATTCTTAAGTAAGGTGCCTGACTGATTTTGAAATTCTTTGTAGTCCAGTTCTTCATCTAATTTCAATGCTTGTTCATAAAGCATTAAACTCGCTTCTAAATTAGAAATAGGACTTAGATTAGAAATTGAGTTAAAATAATTTTGAATGGTTTTAAATTCTGGAAACAAAACTGCTTCACCAATAGCATCTTTAAAGCAACTTTTTAAATGCCATTTTGATCTTTCCGAGGGTACAATTACAGTTAAACGATGTAGATCTTTTAGATCATAATTTTCTAAAATTTCATTTGTAGCATATGTTAGGAATTTTTCCATAATTAAAAGTAAAACTTTTAATTACTTATTTTATAACTTCCCATGTATGATCTGCTAATAATTTTACAGAACTAATAAATTTTAGTGGGCATTTTTTTCTTCCCCACTCTTTTTCACCAATCATCATTAAAAAGAAATTCCCATTTTCATCTTCATATAAATGATAAATATGAGAAATCAACGGCTCAAATCTAATTTCTGCGTGGTATATCATTTCAGAAATTTCAATTCGTTTTTTTATAGTATTTGCCTGTTGTGCAAGAAGACTCATTTGCTGTTTTATCTGGTCTAGTTGCATATCTGTTTGGTGCTCCATTGCAGAAATTGCTTTGGTTTTGATAGTCCCTTGTTTGGTAGGTATCACAGGAAAACTTCCTCGGTGATGTCCATAGGTAAGCGAACCAGGATTTTCTGTAATATTATCTTTATCTATTGGGTTAATTATATCTTTTTTCTTTTTCAATGTCTTAAAATGGATTAGAAAAGTTATTGTTGTTTATAAATTCTGGGTCTGAAAGAGTTAATAAAAATGCTTTAAGTTCCTGACGTTCTTGTGGATTTAATTGAACACCTCCTTGAGAAGAAAACTCAATAAGTGGATCAATATTTGGTGAATTTGGGTGTATGCCAATACTATAAAAATTAATAACTTCATCTAAAGTATTGAATCTGCCGTCGTGCATGTATGGAGAACTATATTCTACATTTCTTATGGAAGGTACTTTAAATTTAAAATTATCTTCTGTTCTTCCAGTTACAAGTCCTCTTCCTGAATCAACCGGTATTTCATCCAACCCATTATTTTTAAAGGACAAATCAGTTCCTAAAATTCCTCCATGACAATGAAAACAATCTCCTCCGTTCAAACTGTTAAAAGAAGACAAACCAGCATTTTCTTCAGGACTTAAAAAGGCCTCTCCTCTTAAAAATTTATCGTATTTAGAATTTGTAGAAACCATTGTTCTTAAAAATTGTGCAATTGCTTTTGCCGCATGAATAGAATCTGGTTCTAGGGTTTCAAATGCTTCAAAAAACATATTTCTGTAGTTGTTGTCGTATCTTATTTCAGAGAGAAAATTATCCCAAGTCTCATCCATTTCAGTGCTATCTAGTATGGTAACTAAAATTTGATTTTCTAATGAAATAGCCCTGCCATCCCAAAAGAAATCTTGGGACCATGCTAAATTTTGAAGAACCATAGAGTTTCTTGTTCCTAAATCTCCATGGATTCCTGTACTAAAAGTGTTGGGATCTGTAAAAGCATTTTGAGGGGAATGACAATTTGCACAAGAAATTGTATTATCTCCACTTAGTTTTTTATCCCAAAACAAATGTCTGCCAAGATTTACTCCTTGTTGAGTTAGTGGATTATCAAAAGGATGTTCAATTGGGGGGAAATTATCTGGAATCTCAATAGTAATTGGAGTTGGGTTAAAAGACGATTGAACAGGAACTCTTTTTTGACAACCATTTATCAAAAGATTCAGAAACATTAAAGTTATAATATGAAGTTTTAAATTTTTCAAAACGTCTACTGGTATTCAGAAATAAAATTATTGGAATTAGCAGCAATTTTAGTTGCTAAGGGAATATTATCCATTGTATGGGTAAAATTTTCATTTTTAATATCAATGTCTTCAATTATTTTGGACCAATTTAAGTTTAATCTAATTCTAGATTCATTTGAAAATTCTGAAATATTACAGCTTATATTTTTAGGGTTACCTCTAAAATCATCGCCTGCTAAGTGAAAAACAAATATTTCTCCAGCATCAAAACTTCCGTTGGAATTTAAATCTGCAAATCCTTCAACTACTACAAATAAGTAACTCCAATCCATAGGATTTGACCCCATTTGCCAATGCATACTAGGGGTTTGATACGATAGAGGCTCCTGGTTTTGATAGCTTGCAGGATCTCTGTGATTAGAAACGGAGTCGACTCCAACTTGAAATTCTATAGAAATATTATTTAATTCTTTTTTTAAGTATCCAATGAAATAATTTGAGATGGATGGGTCAAAAAGTAAATACTTGAGCGTATCGTCAAAACAAGAATTACTGGAATTAAAGAAACAATTTTTTGATACATAGGTTTTTGCTCTGTTAAATTTTATCATAGTGCCAAAATCATCGTAATAAATTGAATCTAAATAAAAACTATTACCATTAAATAAATGAAAAACCTCTAAGTTTAAAGGGTTCTTTGAAGCGTCGTATTGACAAAGTTCATCATTAGACTTTTTAGCATTCGGATTGTAGTTAGTCGCAGTAGGGTCCAAACAACCTTCTTTACAAGAGAATAAAAGGCACAAAGATACAAGGGATAAGTAAATTCTAATATTTTTTAAAATCATAGGTTGAAATTATACTTAAATAACGATGCTAAGACATAAAAAGTATAGTTTGTAATTATTTTCACAATCTAAATTAAGTTATTTTAAAAAAGGAAAAAGATTTGTTTAAATTTATCCGGTATGATTTTCAGATGGTTTATTTTCTTTTTAATAATAATTGGATTTAATTGGTATTCTTCTCTCGCCATTAAGACTGTCATAAAAAGTACATGGATAAACTACCTTTATCTAATTGTAAACTTATTGATTGTTGCAAACTTCATTTTTCAAATTAATATAAATAGAGAAAATGGAATAATTAGCCCAGTTTTTTCCTATTCTTTCGGTCTTTTTATAGTTTCAATTATTTTTCAAATTTCCTTAATTTTTGTTCTTTTTATTGAGGATTTTATAAGAATTCCAATTTGGCTATTTCATTTTTTTAGTAAGGGAATGGATAAATCTTTTAAATATATGCCAGAAAGAAGATTATTCATTTCACAGTTGTCTATTCTTTTAGCAAGTATTCCAGCAAGTGCATTATTTATTGGAATGCTAAGAGGGAAATATAATTATAAAGTAATAAAACATCAATTATCTTTTCAAAGACTACCCAAAGAATTTAATGGATTTAAAATTGCACATATTTCAGATTTTCACAGTGGAAGTTTTGATAACAAACAAAAGTTAAAATATGGATTAGATTTAATTAATAAGCAAAAGCCAGATCTTATTCTTTTTACAGGCGATTTTGTAAATAATATTGCCGATGAATTATTAGCATGGAAAGATTTACTAAGTTCGTTAGAAGCACCATTTGGAAAATATTCTGTTTTAGGCAATCATGATTATGGAGATTATGTAAGTTGGGATAGTAAAGAGGAAAAAGCCAACAATTTAAAAAAGCTTATACACTTACAAGAAGAAATGGGCTTTAAAGTTCTTTTAAACGACTCTGAAAAAATTCATATAGATAAGTCAAGTATTGATCTTATTGGGGTAGAGAACTGGGGTGGTGGTTTTAAACAAAATGGAGATTTAGACTTAGCTTTAAAAAAAACTAATTCAGATTCTTTTAAAATTTTAATGTCTCATGACCCAACTCATTGGGAAGAAAAGGTGATTTCTCATAAAGAGCACATAGATTTAACTCTTGCTGGTCACACGCATGGCATGCAATTTGGAATTGAAATTCCTGGATTTATAAAATGGAGTCCCATTAAATATAGATATAAATATTGGGCTGGTATTTATAAAGAATTAGAGCAAATTATAAACGTTAACAGAGGGTTTGGCTTTTTAGCTTATCCTGGAAGAGTAGGTATTTACCCAGAGATTACACTCATTACTCTTAAAGATAAAGAGTCCTTAAAATCCGTATAATTATAAATGCAGAAACTTTTAGTATATAGATCATCTGCTGGCTCGGGGAAGACCTATACACTTGTTAAAACTTATCTCTCTTTATTATTTAAAATAAAATCCAACTTCGGATTTAAGCAAATTCTAGCAATTACTTTTACCAACAAAGCTGCTGAGGAAATGAAAAAAAGAGTTTTAACAGCTCTAGATGAAATTTCAAGTGAGGGTGAAAAAAATAAGCTTGCCATTGAGGTTTCCAAAGAAAATAATTTTGACATCGCTCAAGTTGTTGAAAGATCTAAATTGATTACCCAGAAAATCTTGCATAATTACAAAGATTTTAATCTTATGACTATTGATAAATTCACTAATAAAGTCATAAGGTCTTTCTCAAAAGAATTAGGAATTTCAAATAATTACAATATTATTTTGGAAGAAAATGAATTTATAGAGGATGTTATTTCCGATTATATTGATGAAGTCTCCAAAAATAAAAACCAATTAGATATTCTTGAAAAGATGATAGATGAGTCTATTGAACTGGGAGTAAATAATAATATTGAACGACAATTAAATAAACTTAAAAGAATAATCTTCAAATCTAATTCTCAGTTTATAAATCCTATGACTGTTGAAGAAATAGCTAATTTAAGATGCTTTGTCTACGATGAGTTAAATTTTTCTGAGAAAAAGTTGAAAGATGCTGGTGGATTAGGTCAGGAAATTCTTTCTGATCATCAAATTCCAGATACATGGCTGCCGTATGGAAGAGTGAAAACTATTTTTAATTCAATGGATCAATTTTCAAATCTGAGCTACAAGGATATAGAAAAATGGAATTCTTGGTTGGAAAAAGATCAATGGTTTAAAAAGTCTTTAAATAAAAGTGAATTAGCTACAGTAAATATCATTTACGATCCAATTATTTCACAGATTAAAACGATAGTTAAGCAGACATCTAATAGACTCAAACTAATGGAAGTGCATAAGTTTTTAGTCCCTTTTTCAATGGTTCAGACGTTAATCGAAAGGATTAATGTTGAAAAATCTGCTCAAAATTCTATTTTAATCTCAGACTTTAACGATTTGGTAAGTGATATTATTAAAAATGAACCAGCAGGATTTATTTTTGAAAAAATAGGTAGTAAATACCAATATATTTTAATTGATGAGTTTCAAGACACCTCTACTTTGCAATGGAATAATTTAATTCCATTAGTCCATGAATCTTTGTCTGTTGGTGGACAAAACCTAGTAGTGGGAGATGCTAAACAAGCTATATACAGGTGGAGAAATGGCAATGTTAGCCAGTTTATAGATCTTCCGAAGATTCATGATATAATCTTAAAGAATAATTATGAGTCTCTTTTTGATAATTCCTTTATTGAAAAAGAACTTGATAATAACTGGAGATCTGCTGTTAATATAGTTGAATTTAACAATTGGTTTTTTTCTACAGTTGTTCAAGACTTAGATTATAAAAGCATTCAAAAAGCCTATAAAAATCTAAATCAGGATTGCAAAAGGGATTTTAAAGGATTAGTAAATATTCAAATTTCTAATAAATCAGATTTTGAGTCGGATAATTATTTAAAATCAAATATTCTAAATGCCATTGAATCTGGTTATAGTTTTAAGGATATTTCCATTTTAGTTAGGTCTAAAAAAGATGCTTTGAAAGTCGTTAATAGCTTACTTTCTAATAAATTAATTATAAATGGTGAATCTTTAGAAATCCCTTTTATTTCCGAGGACAGTTTGTTTTTAAATACCTCATTAGCATATAAAATTTTAGTTTCAGCATTTAATTATTTTGAATTTAGGGAAGAAAGAGACTTATTAATTTTAAATCATTTTTTGGAAAATTACTTTTCTTCAGAACATTCAATTTTAGAAATGGTGATGACCAATATTAAGGTTTTTGACTTTGAATACTATTCCAACTTTTTTGACTTTGAAAAGTTAAGTTTTGTATTGAATATTTTACATCTAAACCCAAATGATCCTTTTGTAGATTTTTTTATGAATTTATCAAATAATCTTGTTTTAAAAGAAAACTTTTCTATGGTTCAGCTTTTAGATTATTTTCAGCAGAAAGCTAGTAAATTATCTGTAGAAAATGCTCCGAAAAATGCGATACAAATTTTAACAGTTCATAAGTCTAAAGGCTTAGAATTTCCTGTTGTAATCGTTCCTTTTACTAATTGGGGTTCAAAAAGCAATATAGATATCCCATATACTTGGGTTGAAAATGTCAATTTAGAGGATAGAAATATCGATTTATACATAGGGGAGATGTCTAACAGAAGTTTATCACATCTTGACAAAAAGTTGGTCTATGAAATTGAAGAAAAAGAAGTTTTATTGGACACTTTAAATTTATATTATGTTGCCTTTACTAGGGCAATAGATCAACTTTATGTTTCTTTTGAAAATTCAGATAAGAAAGTGAATTTGCCCAATTTATTAGCGTCAACAATTAAAGACCATCTTTCTTATAATGAAGAAAATAACCACCTTGTAATTTCTGATCAAAAAGAAAAAGCAATTGAACTAGATTCAGAACTAGATTCTGTAAGTAAGCCTTACAATTTAATTTTTGATAATGATTACGATTACTATAATAATATTCATGGTCATCTAAATTTTTCTTCGAAAGATAATTTTGGAACTTTTTTTCACAACGTTATTAGTAAAGTATACTCCAGTTTTTCAGACGGATTTGATTTTTTAGATAGTTTATCAATTCAACCAAACTTAGATAAGAGTTATATAGATAAAACAAAAACTATTCTAAATGAACTTCAGAATAATAAGTCCTTAAGCTTTATCTATGACTCCAATCAAATTATATACAATGAAAAAGAATTTCGATCTTCAGACAGTGAAATTTTAAGATTAGATAGATTAATTATTAAAGACAATCATGCAATAATAATTGATTATAAAACTTCAAAAGGGGAGAACGATATTAATCAAGTTAGTAACTATTTGTCCAATATTAAAATGTGTGGATTTAACAAGGTTTCAGCCTTCTTACTTTATGTCTCAAATCAAGAACTGCTAGAAGTTACTTCCTAATAATGTTTGGATAGTCTGTAATCACCCCATCAAGTCCCATTGAAGTTAGTGATTTTGAATTTTCTTCATCATTTATTGTCCATCCGTAGATAACCTGTTTTTTATTATGAATGAAGTCTATAGTTTTTTGACTTATTATATTGTAGTCTAATCCAACACCATATGGCTCAAAGTTTAGTAATTTCATTTCCTGTTCAAACTCTATATTGCTAGATAGGTAGATGTATTTTGAGTTTGGCATTATTTTAAATAGCTCGTTAAGTATTCTATGGTCAAAAGACATAAAATATATTTTATCCAAATGTCTGCTATTTCTAGTTTCTTCAAATATTATTTTTGCATAGTTTTCATAGTTGGGAAAATATTCGTTTACTAGGTTATATTCGCATTTAATTTCAAATAGAATATCTCCCTGATAATCAATTAGTTCTTTTTTAAATTCTTTATAGGTAGGTTTTTTTTCCTTTACTTTTAATTGTTGTGGAAATTCTTTTACAAACTTACTGCCACAATCTATTTCTTGAATTTCAGAAGTATTCATTTTATAAATATTTAGACTTTCAACATCTAATTTATTAGTTAAGCAGTAGTTGGTGTCAATGTAGGATTCGTGAGAAATAACTAATTCTTGGTTTTCATTTACAACTACATCTAGCTCTATCCCATCCACTCCAAATGCAATTGCTTTTTTAAATCCTTCAATTGTGTTTTCTGGATAGATGCCTCTGCACCCTCTATGTCCAAAAATTTTATATTCACTTTGTCCCATTATTGGAGAACTTATTAATATATAAAATAATATTGCTGAATATAATTTAAAACTCAATAAATCACGCATAAGATGTTTAATTGAAGTCCCATACAATGAAGGTGATTTTTAGATTCTAACAAATTTCACTATCTAAGTAAATTTAGAGTGCCTTCAAATTTTTTGTCTTTAATCGAAAGAGTATAAAAATAAGTGCCTGCAGGAGTTTCACTACCCACATTGTTTCTACCATCCCATTTCAGATTATTTCCTGTGGAAAAATACTGTATTTGTCCCCATCTATTATAGATGGTTAACTCAGCACATTTTTCTACTTTTTCAGGTATTTCAATAATGAACTCGTCATTTAAATTATCTCCATTTGGGGTAAAAACATTTGGATCGCTTATGGTAAAATAATCATCAAATGTCAATGCATCTCCACTGTAGGTTAAGCTTTCAATACACCCATTGGTATCTTGGACAAATAAACTTCCAGAATAATCAGACCCGAAAGAAAATATTTTGACTATTTCATTATTTATTGAACTATCATTATCACTAAATATCCAATAAAAATCAAGTTCTGTACCTGAAGTATTGTAATAAGTTATCTCTATTCCTTCGCAACCAGGTTCAATAACTGTGTCAAAAGTCGCCTCTATTTCAGGAATTTCAATATTTAAGGTATCAACTATAACACACCCAATTGTGTTTGAAAGATTTAATAAATAAGAAGTGGTTGAATTTGGAGATATACTTGGGTTGCCAATATTTGGATCAGAAACTCCGTCTGTTGGAGACCAACTAATTGTTGATGGTAAATCTCCATAAATAATTGGTTGAAAAGAATCGCCACTACAAAGTACTGTATCATTGGAGGTATTAGCAAGAAATATAAATACTTGAACAGAATCATATCCAATACAGCCATTGCTATCTGTTACTTCTACAACAAATTCTATATCGTCATTTGGGAATGCAATTGGATTTGCAACATTAGGACGATTTAGATACAAACTATCCAACCAAAAATAGCTAACTCCTCCGGATGCTTGAAGTGGAATAGGAACGTTTGCACAGGTATCTATGTCCGCTCCTGCATCTGCTACAACATTTGCATATACGTCTACCAAGATGGTATCGAAATTTGTACATCCAAACAAATCTGTTACTTTCAAAACATAACTGGTTGCCGAGTTAGGGGAAGCAATAGGATTGTAAATATTTGGATCGGACAAACTTGTGGTATTTATCCATTCTGGAACATTACCTCCAGAACCATTCAATTGTAAAGAAACTCCAGTACATGTTGCTGTATCTATACCAGCATCGGCTATTGGTAGTGAAACTACGGTTAGGAATAAAGAATCCATATTTGAACATCCGTTAACGTCTGTTGCCGTTACATAATAATAGGAACTAGAACTAGGAGAAGCTATTGGATTAAATATTGTACTGTTTGAAAGAGTAGTGCTAGGAGACCAATTATAACCTGTCACCAATGCAGAACCTGAAGCATTAAGTGTTGTTGAATCTCCAAAACATATACTATCTAAACTGGTAGCAGTCACATTTGGTAAAGAATAAATACTTACACCAATAGTATCGTAATTGGTACAGTTTAAGGTATCTGTTAGAGCCAGTACATAGTTAGTGTCCGTTAATGAGTAGACAGAAGGGTTGTATATATTGGTGCTAGAAATTGCATAATTAGGCGACCAAGAGTATGTATAGTTTTGATCTATTGGAGATGATAGTTCTATACTATCATTTAGGCAATAAAATAAATCTGCTCCTAAATCCAAGGTCGGTAACTGTTTTATATTGACGATTGTTGTATCAATTATATAACAACCATTGGTGTCAAATATTGAAACTTCAAAGATGGTTGTTTGGCTAGGGGATACAATAGGATTTGCAGAAGATTCATTTACAAGAATGGTATCTCCTATTGAATTAGTTATTGGTGTCCACAAATAGGAACTGCCTCCAGAAACTGACAAGGTTGTATTTTCTCCAAAACATATTGAAGTATCATTAGATGAATTTCCAACAACATCACTAAAAAAGTCTACAAATACAGAATCAATTCCTGTACAAGTATCGTTGGTTGTCTGTACAGTGAACCAACTTGGAACACTTGGCACTGAGGTTGGATTTGAATTAGTTGGATTAGTTATGTTTGAGGAAGAAGTCCATAGGTAAAATGAACCAATTGGAGAAGTTGGGTTCCCTCCTAAAACAACACTTGTCGAACCACATATGTTTATAGTATCTCCACCAGCATCTGTTGGAACATTTTGTTCAACTTTCAAAAATAGAGTATCATAATTTATACAATTATTTATATCTGTTACTTCAACTACATAAGTTTCATCATCAAATGGACTCGCTGTTGGTGTTCCAACGGATGAGCTAAGTGTTGAATCTGGAAACCAATTATAAGAAATTCCACCAATTGCAGATAAAATCAAAGAACCACCAGGACATATCCATAAATCTTCACCAGCATCTGCTACCGGCAAATTCCAAACATTAACATCAATAGTATCCTTATTTATACAAAAGTTAGTATCTATTCCAGTGACTATATAACTTGTAGTGTCTACGGGCCAAGCACTAATTGTACTAAAATTGGTTGCTGAAATATTTATATTAGGACTCCACTGGTAATTTACTGCACCTACAACATTAATTTGTGCAGTGTCTCCAATACATATATTTTGATTAATACCAGCATTTACTAATGGTAAGCTATTGACTTGAATATTTATTTCTGCAGTATCAATACAGCTATTAGTCCCAGTAACAATCACTTGATAAGTAGAGCTTAATGACGGCCAAATTTCTGGATTTGAAACATTAATATTGCTAATTGAATCTTGATTTAGCCATTGGTAGGTGGTTCCACCACTTACTGAAATAACTATACTATCTCCATAACAAATAGATGCGTCATTGGAAGCAACAATTATAGGTAAATCATTTACCAAAACTAACACTGAGTCTTTGTTAGAGCAGTTATTTAAGTCAGTTCCGGTTACCACGTATTGAGTAAGACTGCCAGGGAAGACAATTGGGTTTGAAATATTATTGCTAGTAATATTATTATTTGGAGACCATAAGTAATTGTCGCCACCAGATGCAGAAAGTTGAATGGAATCTCCAAAACATATTGTTTCATCTACTCCAGCATCAATGGTTGGTAGAATTAAAATGTTTACTGAAACAGTATCTTGGTTGGTACAGTTATTTATGTCAGTACCTACTACAATATAGTCTTGAGTTGTATTGGCTTCAAAAAGTACCCCATCTGTAATTCCATTACTCCAAGAGTAACTCACTGAGCTGCCTGAAGCATTTAAAGAAGTAGAATCTCCAAAACAAATATCTTGGTCCAATCCAG
>CAYREL010000008.1:0-12215 GCA_964423275.1 uncultured Flavobacteriales bacterium
AAAGTAAAACCTTTGATTTGTCAGATTCTACCAAAGCGTATTTCAATTTTAAATACGCCTTTGCTAGAAAAAATTCTACCAACAATGATTATCTCAAAGTTTTGGCATCAAACGATTGTGGTAAAACTTGGTCAGTGCGTAAAATTTTACAGTATAGCCAGTTAATTACTGCTCCAGATCAAAATAACTTTTTACCTTCATTTGGAGACTGGAGAGAGGCCACTATAACTAGTTTAATAGGGCCATTTTGCGTTCAAAATTTCAGATTCAAATTTGAATTTGAATCCGGAGGAGGAAATGACTTGTATATTGACAACATCAATATTTCCTATGAAAATACGACGGCGATTAATTCTTCTAATAACAATGAAGTTTCTATTTTTCCAAATCCAGCCAATAACAACTTAACTGTAACTAGCTCAAAAATAATTTCAGAGCTAGTTGTATTTGACATTATGGGAAGACAAGTTTTAACTAATAAAAAAGTCAACTCAAATATTGTTAATTTAAATACCTCAAAACTTAGCAAAGGATCTTATTCTATAAGTTTAAAACAAGGAGAAGAGGTTTTGGTAAAGTCATTTATGAAAAACTAGTTGATAATCTTAAAGTCTATTTGTCTTTTATGTAAATCTGCTTTTTTCACAATTATTTTCACTTCTTGACCCATTTTATAGGTTTTTCGAGTTTTATAGCCAGTTGTTGTTTTTTTCTCTGAATCGTAAAAATACTGATCGTCTTTCATGGAGTTCAAAGGAATCATTCCCTCACACTTATTTTCATGGAGTTCAACATAAATCCCCCAATCCGTAAGGCCAGAAATCATACCACTAAATTGCTGTCCTATACGCTCTTTTAGAAACACTACCTGCATATATTTTATCGAAGCTCTTTCTGCATCAACTGCCTGTTTTTCCATTTTAGAAATGTGATTACACGTATGTTCTAACTGATCTTTACTATGGGCATTTTTTTCTTCTAAAGATTTAATTAATTTTCTGTGAACAATTAAATCTGCATATCGTCTTATTGGTGAAGTGAAATGGGTATAATATTGAAAGGCCAAACCATAATGTCCTATATTATCAGAGCTGTACACAGCCTTGGACATTGATCTAATGACCATAGGAGAAATTAACTGTAGTTCTTTTCTTTTTTTCGCTTTTTGCATCACTTCATTTAAAGAAAAAGAAATAGGTTTGTCTTTCTTTCTTACTATTTCATAACCCATTGACTTTAAATATATTTTTAAATCATTGAGTTTTTCTTCATTGGGGTCATCATGAACTCTATAAATAAACGGAGAAACAAGTTTGTTTTTTGCGGGTTTACCCATTTTTATTGCAACATGTTTATTGGCAAGAAGCATAAACTCTTCTATTAGCTGGTGAGCTTCTTGGGAAACCTTTATGTAGGTTCCTATTGGAGTGCCTTTGTCGTCAAGTTGAAATTTAACTTCAGAACTTTCAATATTAAGCGCTCCATTATCTAGTCTTTTAGAACGAATAATTTTAGCCAACGTATTTAGAACATTAATTTCTTTGGAAAAAGTATTTTTTTTGCCTTCAATAATTTCTTGCACTTCTTCATAGGTAAATCTATGGTTAGAGTGGATAACTGTTTTGCCAAACCAGGTGTCTAAAACCTTCCCTTCTTTATTGATTTTAAATACTACCGAAAATGTTAATTTATCTTCTTTTGGTCTTAAAGAACATAATACATTGCTTAGTTTTTCAGGGAGCATTGGAATTACTCTATCCACTAAATACACACTGTTTCCTCTTTGAAAAGCTTCATTATCAATAATAGATTTTTCTTTTACAAAATGCCCCACATCTGCAATATGTACACCTATTTCCGTTATTTGATCATCTAGCTCTTTGAAGCTTAATGCATCATCAAAATCTTTAGCATCAACAGGGTCAATTGTTAAAGTAGTTACTTTTCTAAAATCTCTTCTCTTCTTCGCCTCTTTGTCATAATTTGGGGTTGGAATAGAGTCTAAATCTTTTATTACAGGAACTGGGAATTTAGTTGGAAATCCAAATTCTGAAAGAATAGAATTCATTTCAACATTTATTTCTCCAGGGTTTCCTATTATTTCAATTACTGCGCCTTGAGGGCTTTTTGCATTTTTAGGCCATGAAAGAAATTTAACTTTTACTTTTTGTCCATTTTTTGCTTTATTGATATGTTTTTTTTCAATAAAAAAATGTGTTTTCACCATTCTATCGTCAGGGATAAAAAAGCAAAATTTTTCAGAAATCTCAATAACACCAATATATTCTTTTTTTACGCGTTCAATTATTTTAAGAACTCTTCCTTCTTCTTTTCCTTTATACAAACTACTTTTAATAAGAACTTTATCTCCATTGAGAGCATTTTTAAGATTGGATGGATGTATATAGATATCTTTTTCAATTTTTGGGGACATAAAGTACCCACCACCTTTACTTACTGTTTGTATATGACCAACCAGTTCTTTGTTGCCTTCTTTTATTTGGTATTTACCCCGTTCAATTTCCTTTAAAACTCCATTTTTAGCAAGCTGTTGCAATAGGGTAACAATTCTTTTTCTTATAAATGCATCTTTAACTCCTAAAACTGCAGCTACTTGCTTGTAATTGTAGCTATATTCAGGATGTTCTCTAGTAACTTTTATTATGCTTTCTGCGAGCTCACGATCTTTCATAAGGAATTATAAATTTTAAATACTCTGTGGAAAAATTTATTTATTTTCTTCCGATTCCAATACTTTTATTCTATCTAGAATATCATTGGCTTCTTTAGTTTTTTGGTCGCTTGCTGATCGGTTAGAGTGGGATAACTTGTAAGCTTCTTCTGTCAAGGTGTTGTACTTCTTAAGTAAAGTATCTTTTTCTGATTTTTTTTTGAAAATCCCAAACATAAAATGCAAATTAAAATTAAAGTTTGGTGAAAATACTGCTATTTACAGAGTTTTCAAAAGTTTATTTACAAAAGAAGGGTTCTTTAAATATAATTTTCAATTATATCTATTTTTTATATTCAGTAAGTGGTCTTAAATTCATAAATTAGAAAAGATGATAAAAAAAATAGAACATATTGGAATTGCTGTAGAAAACTCCAAAAAAAGCAATGAAATTTTTGAAAAACTATTTGGTGAAACATGTTATAAAACAGAATTGGTTGAATCTGAGGGAGTGAAAACTTATTTTTATAAGATAGGAGAATCTAAAATTGAGTTACTGGAAGCAATTAAGGAAGATAGCCCAATTAAAAAGTTTATTAATAAAAGAAGCCAAGGCATGCACCATTTAGCACTTCATGTAGATGATATTCATTCGGAGTTAGCAAGGCTTATTAATTTGGGGTTTGATGCTATTGGGGATATTAAGCCAGGGGCAGATAATAAACTTATTTGTTTTCTTCATCCTAAGTCTACTGGTGGTGTTTTGATTGAATTATGTCAGGAACAAGATCCAGTATAGATTTGTTTTTTTCTAAATGAAAGGTTTTAATTCCTACCTTTTCAGCTCCTTCAATATGCTGAATAGAGTCGTCAATAAATATGGTTTTTTCAGCTACTAATCCATTCTCTTCCAAGACTTGATTAAAACAATTTTCATCTGGTTTTCTCTTTCCCATTCTTGATGAATAATATATTTTATCAAAGCATTTATAGAACTTCTCCAGCATATTGTTCTTTTTCAAATCGTCTTCAAATTTTTTGATGTGTATTTCATTGGTATTGCTCAACAAAAATATTTTATAATCTTTTTTTAGACCATTAATAAATTGTAGTTTTTCAATAGGAATTTCTAAAAGCATTGCATTCCAAGCATTGATGAAATCGATTTCTCTTATTTTTAAATTTTCAGAATCTTTTAATGAAGAAATGAATACTTCTGGCTTTATTTTTCCTTTTTCGAAATCATCAAAAAGAATCGTTTGTTTTTTTTGATTGTATAATTCTTTAAAATGTAAAACACCAATCTTTTTAAACTCATATTCTGTTTTAGAATAATCTAGGTTTAAAATCACACCTCCTAAGTCAAATATTATACTTTTAATTTCCGTCATTACCCTTAATTAATCCAAACAAATCATTAAAATTGTCTCGAATTTAGATATATTAAAGAAAATTAAACATTTATTCATTTTGAAATATTTTTTAAGCATTTTCCTTTTCCTTTCGTTAGTTATTAAACCAAGTGCTCAGCAAAGCTTTAGTCTAGATACTTTGCTTGTACAAACCACAAGAATTCCTTTAAAAGCTAGCGAGACAGGTAGAAGCATCAGTATTTTGACCAAAGAGCAAATACAACAACTTCCAGCTACTACATTTTACGAATTGTTACAAACTATTTGTGGTGTTGAAGTTCAGTCTCGTGGAGGATTTGGTGTACAAGGAGATATTGTAATGAGAGGTTCTACTTTTTCTCAGGTTTTGGTTTTAATTGATGGTATGAAAATTAACGATCCATTGACTGGGCATTTTAATTGCTATGTTCCAGTTTCAAATATGGAAATCGAGAGAATTGAAATATTAAAAGGTGCAGGTGCTTCTATGTACGGGCCTGATGCTGTTGGTGGGGTAATTAATGTTATTACCAAAGGTTTCGACTCTTTAAAAAATGGAACTACCTCAACTGGGAGTGTCAACTATGGAGACAATAATTTAGCAAACTATACAGCAAGTGTTTTTCATAAATCCAATAAATTTTATGTTGGGTTAGGGGCATCTGTAAATCAATCTTTAGGAGACAGCATTTTACCAGTTGCAGTTAATGACTCAACAACATTGGAGGGTTACAGAAATTATTTTGACATTAAAAACATAAGTCTTTCAGCAGGATTTAAAATAAATGATTTATGGGAATTAAAAATTAGATCTTCCATTCTTTCCAGTGATTTCAATGCAAGATATTTTTATACTTCTTACCAGTCAGACAAATCTACAGAAACCACCTCTAATTGGTTTAACAGAATTCAGCTCCAGAGAAAAACTACAACAGGGTCTTTATTAGACATTAACGCTAGCTATAAAAGGTCTTCAGATGAATTTCTTTACACTCCAAGTTCAGACCCTAATATTCACAAAATGGATTATTTAAATTTCACAGTAAATAATTCAAATGAAATTAATGAGAAATTTACATTTAAATCTGGAATTCAAGCTGATTTAAGGAAAATTGAAAGTAACGATAGGGGAAATCATAGCGATTATCATTTTGGAGCTTACTTAATGGGGGTTTATAAGACAAATAATCTAGTTTTAACTACTATCGCCAGAGAAGATTACGATGAAAATTACGGATTTGAATTTTGTCCTCAAATAAATGCTGCTTATAATTTACCTAATTTGGTATTAAGAGCTTCAGCAGGCAGAAGTATAAGGGCTGCAGATTACACAGAAAGATATAATAATAATATTGCTTTAAAGACTTATATCCGATTAGGAAATCCAAATTTAATGGCTGAAAGAGGCTGGTCAGAAGAAATAGGAATTAACTATTCTCCATTTAAAAACTCTTTATTTAAAGCAACTATTTTTAGCAGACAGTCTAGTAATATTATAGATTATATTTTGACTAATGAAAGTGATATAGATAGTGATATAGGCGCTTTAGTTCCTGGAGCAAACTATACATTTGCAAAAAATATTAAGGATGTAAATGTAAATGGTTTTGAGTTAGAGCTAAATTCTAAATTTCTGATTTCAGAAAACAGCACTTTAAATTGCCAAATGGGTTATACTTTTACAGATATTACCAACGACACTCTAGGAATTTATTTATCAAGCTTTGCTAAGCATCTTATTAATGCTCAGCTAATTTTAAATTACAACTCTTTCCAATTCTCTATTTCTGGGTTGTACAAAGAAAGAACTGCTCAGGCTGCAGAATCCATATCTAGTGATTTAGAAAGTAGTTATGGACTTTTAAATGCAAGAGTTGGTTATGGCTTTTTGGATAATAAACTTTCTTTAAATATTCAGATACTTAATTTATTAGACAAAGAATACCAGAACATTTTAGGGGCCAAAATGCCAGGAAGATGGTTAATGGGAGGAATTAGCTGGAGACTAGAGTAAATTATTGGCCTTACTTTAAAGTAATTAGATTTTTTTTTGCAAATTTGCCAACCAATTTAGTATAACACTGAATTAGGGCCCATAGCTCAGTTGGTTAGAGCACCTGACTCATAATCAGGGGGTCGAAGGTTCGAGCCCTTCTGGGCCCACATTGATAATCAGAGAGTTACGACTAAAACGGTTGTATCTCTCTTTTTTTTTAATCAACATCTAATCAACATTTTTTGAAAGTTGGACCTATTTTTAGCTGATTTTCTAACTAAATCATTTACTAGATTTTTATTACTTTTAGTTTAAAACTTTAATACGTTGTTGTATAAATAAGTCATGTATAAAAAAATAGCATAATTTATTTACTGTTTATTTAGTCTACTTAACTCTATATCGGTTAGTTCGATTTTATTTTCTAACATATAACTGCAAATTTTTTGTTTCAAGTCATTGTCTTTTATATGAGGGAAAGATTTAATCAAAAAGTTCTTATCCTTTATAAAATTTATTTTATAGGATAGAAAGCTAGGAGTTTCATTCTGAACACAAAACCTCATGAATTTGAGTTCTACATTATTTGGATCTTTTGATATGGCTGATTCCAAGAAGTTCTTTCCTTTTGTAAAATACTCCAGTTTATAGTTTGGAAGCCAAGCATATTTAGCTTTCAACATGAAAGACATGCCAATATATCCTAGAATAGTATTTTCGGGGTTATTGTATTTAACTAAAATATTTTCAAACTCCTTAAACTTCTCTTCACTCTTAATTGCGAGATAATAATATTTACGGACCTTCAATAAATCATCTCCCTTTGGAAAAGCTGCAACAGTAGTTGTGATAAAAATCATTAAGCAAAGAAAAATCTTCATAGTAAATCAGTTTATGTTTTACAAAAGATTACAATATTAGGATAAATTTTTGACCATTTCGAATTCGAATTCTATTGGCTATTATGTTTTCAGATGAGATTCCTTTAATCTTTCTAAAGAGTCTTAGATAATATTAGTACGCCAAATATAATTCCACTATTCATAAACCAGGCAACGTTTTAATTTCGAATAAAGCTTCTCTAAAGTCTTGCTCAATATCGTTTTCGATTTCAATATTATCGGGATTAGAAAAATTATTGAAATCTAGATCTGGAAAATACATCCTCTCTTTTTATGTAAAGTCAACTTAAGCATCTCGCAAGAAGTTTATTTTTTGGAATGCTGAAACTAGCTTTTGAGCCGAAGTTTTTAAATACAACTACTTAACTCCTTATGTGAAAAAGTGAAGTCAGATTAATCCAACAACTTCAGGGGGAACTCAAAATATATTTTTGATATTAAGCTTGGGACGAAACTTCTGGATTCAAGTCCATTTTCATACTTTCTAAAAATATTTTGATTAAATCCAATTCAATATTATATTGATTAACCGTCTCTTGGAGGATTTTAAAATTTACTTATGACTGATCCTCTGATTGATTGATTCAGTATTGTCAAGTCGAAATTTTTGCAATAAATTTGCTTTATCATGCCCATGAAAGCCATCGATAATTTGGTCTTTGATAAGAAGGAATCCGTTAATATTATTATCTTGCAAAGAAAGACAAAAACCTAAAAGTGAGAACAACAGCAATTAAAACATTGATCAAATATTTCTCCGATGATAAGTCCTTAACCAGCGCTTATTAATTGGGATTAAGAGACTCCTCCTATCGCTTAATGGGAACTACTTTAGCTGGTGCAGCATCCATCGACCCTGAAAAAGGGTTCATTATGTCCAGATCAATGAAAGGCAAAGAAAGTGACGTTGTAAATAATACAATTGCTGCTATATGTGCTAAAATAGAAAGCCTGCAAGCTGATGGTATAACTGAACTATCCACTGAGTTTGAGAAGGGAATGAATGTTTATAAGTGTCAAGATGCTAAAATACCTGACTTATTAAATAAATTGAAAGTTAAGGAAATAGACAAAATGTCAAGAAATATTTAGGGATGCAGATTTAATAAGTTTAATTATGCAAATTACTACGATTTCCTTTTTCAAATATACTTCATTACGTAATAAGTTTTGGGGGTTGAAAATGATGCAGTTCGCCCACAATGGTTTACTAAATACTGAAGGTTTATCGTTTTATCGACTTTTGGGAAGTGGAAAAGGGAAGGGTTTTAATCCTTTTCCAGATTGGTCTGTGTACTGCCTTCTTCAAGTGTGGGAATCTGAAGAAGCTGCCCACACTTTTTTTAATTCTTCTGATTTGATTCAGCAATACAGTGAACGTTCAGACGAGTTATTTACACTTTACATGAAAAACATTTCTGCAGGAGGAACTTGGGTTGGAAAAAACCCTTTTGAAAAGGGAGCAGATTTAGATTCTACTCTCCCGATTGCCATAATTACTAGGGCTACGATTAAGTGGAATTGGCTTATCCGATTCTGGAAATATGTTCCTACTTCACAAGAGCCTTTGGATGGAAATGAAGGGTTAATATATACGAAAGGAATTGGAGAAATTCCAATAGTTCAAATGGCCACATTTAGCTTATGGAAAAATTTCGAATCAGTAAAACAGTTTGCTTACAATAGCAAACAACATAAAGAAGCGATTAGAAGGACACGCAAGAACGACTGGTATAGAGAAGAACTTTTTTCACGCTTTCAACCCTATAAGTCAGTTGGAACTTGGGGAGGTAAAGATTTATTAGTCTTTTAATAACCTGATCATTTGAATTAACAGAAGCTATTGAGGAGTTGCAATGACCGTCATTATTCCAAGAGAAGATCTTTTCTGCATCCACTTTTTAGGGGCGAAGAGTATCATTCCAAATACGAATTTCCAAAATTCATCCTCCATGTTTTTGTCCCACTTGATCCCTTTTTTCTCCATTCTACTCATCCAGTAAAGCAAATAAGGATCCATAGTACCATACGTCATAAGCTCTAAAACCTTCCAACCACTCTTTTGCAGCAGCAACGTTACATTTTCTGGAGAGAATAAAGAAAGGTGTCGAGGAGTATGCCAACCAGCCCATTTTTCACCAAATTTTTTTCTGGAAGATGAATCAAAATTTGGAATTTCAATAATCAGCTTAGTAGATTGTTGCGCAATAGATTTTAGATAGCTGAGATTTTCAAATGGAAAATAGTCGTGTTCTAAATAATGCCACATAGTAATTACGTCAGGTTGAATACCAGCTAGGTCTTTAATTTCTGCTACCCTTAAATCGATTCCATCAAATTGTACACCATTATCTTTCCACCCTTCATCACTAAAGTCAATACCTAATGTACGGCAACTAAACTCTTTTTGACAAGCCTTTAAGAAACTTGGTTTGCCGCAACCAATATCTAAGATCAATGAATCTGGAGATATATTATGAGTTGCATTTGTGCGCTTCACTCGCTTTAAATCTAATTTCTGCTGGCTGTTCTCTACCAATTCCTCGAACTTACCCCATGCCTTGGACCCTCTATATGGCAAATAATGAGAAGTATAATACTTTTTTAATTCATCAGTAGATACTCTTGGGTTTAAGAAAACTAACTCGCATTCTGTGCATTGGTCAAAATTAAACAACTCATTATCAGAATGCATCTGAGCCTTTGTTTGTATAAAAGAGCTAATAGAGTTAGAGTTGCAAATAGGACAATTCGTAAGACAATGCATGATGCTAAGATAGATATTCCTCATAATCCCGGACTAAATCAAGCACAGGTTATACATTTAATAACAACTATAAGAAAACGAAAGATTTAGTTTCATTTTAAGAGCTTAAAATGATTTTACGCGCATTTCAAAAAAAAAAAAACTAAATTATGGTTTTACGACTTACTTTTTTAGAATTATTGGCAGAGTTACCCTTACGAAAAACGAGAAAAAACAATTAATTTTTCTATAGAAACTAAAAAGTTAGATAAAAAACCAACACAATCTTTTTTTAAGTCATATTTAAAGCTTGCCGCTCAAGCTGGTAATACTAGACAAAAATTTGGTATGCGCATTAATAATGTAGCCTTTTTAGGCAACTATTTAAACTATACCGGCAAAAATTTTAAAATAACAAACATCTCATTTATATCTATCAAAGAATATTAGTTCCCTAACCTCCCTTTGCTTTCTTAACTAAGTCAACTCTTCCATTTCTTTAATTAAAGAATCAATCTCCAAAGCCTTGCTTTTTGGAATGTTACCTGATAATGGCAATTCTGCAATTAACAAAATAACTATTGTGAAAATTGGAATTAATACGAATAGAGCTAATGAACTATTATTATATGTTGATATTGAAATTGATAATATTGTTATTCCTAAAGGAACATATAAAATTTTCACTTATCCTGAAGAAAAAGAAATAATCTTTATAATTAGTTCATCAACAAAAATTTTTGGAGGAGCAAGCGCATACAATTCTGAAATGGATGTTTTACGCTTTAAGGTTTCAAAAAGAAAAGCAGAAGACTCTTTAGAAGCTTTCTCAATAGTATTTTCAAATAAAGAAGAACAACCTCAAATTCATTTTGGTTGGGAATATATGAGGTTTGATATTCCTTTTAATATTTTAAGTAAATGAAATGCTAATTCATTTTCTTTATTAATAGTTTAAAAGTAATTTTTGTATTGATTATAATTTTTTGGAGTAGTCAATAATATGTAGGATATGACATATTGTGCTTCGTGTGGTTACAATCTAATGGGAAATGAAAACTTTTGCTCCACTTGCGGACAAATACTCTGAGTAGTTAACTCAAGTAAGCGCTCAAATGAGTCATTTTCTTATACATTTTCATTTAAAATTATTTTTTGGGGTAGTATATTAACCCCTGACAAATTAATAATTGATCAAGATGGGGTCTCCTATCTAAAGCGCATCAAATACCTCATTGGTGTCGATAGATCTCTTTTAGATACCTTTCGTACTCAATCATCCAAATAACGTACAGTGCCCACATTGTTTAATAGTGAGTTACAAGCTAAAAAGATGTAACTCATTTAAAACTTTTAATAAATTATTTTAAACATATATATTATATATACTTATTTCTGCTTATAATTACTAAATATGTTTATAGCTCCTTTTCTAACGTTTGTTATTGGTTTAGTTCTTATATATATTTGGACTTTACCAAAAAGTGCATAAAGAAATAAAAATATTGGTCAATAATTTTAAGCTGCTAACTATCATGTTAGTTCTTAACTTTCAAGCGAAAGGTCAATATTTAGTTTCATGTAATTTCTTAAATTCCACATCCTCAACCATATTAAGTGGTGCGATAGGATTGAATTTAGATTTCGATGTCGACATGTATAAGATGACCTACAATACGGTAAATACAGATAGTTTGCCAATTATCGCTACCGGGGCATTTTTTGTCCCTAAAAATACAAATTGCAACGATTTTCCAATAGCAGTATATAACCATGGAACTACTTTAAGAAAAAACGATGTTCCATCTTATAACAATCCTGAGTCAATTATTGGAAAGGTTTTCTCTGCAGGTGGGTATTTTGTTTGTATGCCAGATTATATTGGCATGGGAGATAGCCCAGGATTTCATCCTTATGTTCATGCCCATACAGAAGCGACCGCTTCCATAGATATGGTTAGAGCCGCTAGAGAATATTTAAACACTACTAATTTTATTGACAATAACGAGCTTTTTCTAACAGGCTATTCTCAAGGAGGCCATGCATGTATGGCTACAACCAAGTTTATAAAAGATAAAAATCTACAGTCTGAATTTAATATTATAGCTTCTGCTCCTTGCTCTGGCCCTTATGATCTTTCTGGAATAATGGCAGATACTATTATTTCTCCAACCCCTTATTCCAACCCGGGATATATAGTTTATCTTCTTGCATCCTACCAACTGGCATATGGAAATATATTTAATTCTTGGTCAGAAGTACTTTATACCCCATACGATACAATAGTTCCTCCTTTTTTTAGTGGGAACAACACTACATTGGATATGGGATTATTAAATAGTCTTATTCCAAGCCAAATGAATTTATTAATTAGAGATACTTGTTTGAATAATTTTATAAATGATTCAGTTAATAAGAACCACCCTTGGTGGAGGGCACTTACTGATAACGACAACTACGACTGGCTGCCTTTAAATCCCTTAAGAATGTATTATTGTACAGCAGATGA
>CAYREL010000009.1:0-12074 GCA_964423275.1 uncultured Flavobacteriales bacterium
TCTAAAGTTGGCCTTATAGAATTTCTTTCATTGGTAGTAAATCCATCTTCTCCATGAACATTATCAATTGATAGGTCTAACATATATTCAGACAAATTAAATGGGGCTTTGGCCATTTCATTTCTGTCCAAATTACTTACCTCAACAACATCTTTATAAAAGCCAGGAATATTAATCGTCCCATTTTCATTATGTAATGAAGCTATCATTTTAGATAATACATTAATTGGGTTGGCAACAGCGCCTCCGTAAAGTCCAGAATGGAGATCTCTATTGGGTCCTGTCACTTCTACCTCCACATAACTTAACCCCCTAAGTCCAACACATATAGATGGTGTAGTATTATTTATAATTCCAGTATCTGAAACCAAAACTACATCTGCCTTTAAAAGTTCAACATTAGAACGTACAAACTTCTCTAGGTTAGAAGACCCTACTTCCTCTTCTCCCTCAAACATAAACTTAACATTGCAAGGAAGTTCTCCAGATTTATACATTGATTCAAAAGCTTTTAAATGCATAAACATCTGACCTTTGTCATCGCAGGCTCCTCTTGCAAAAACAGCACCTTCTGGATGTATTTTGGTTTTTTTAACCACTGGATCGAAAGGGTCTGAATCCCATAATTCGTAAGGATCTGCAGGTTGAACATCGTAATGACCATACACCAAAACTGTAGGAAGACTAAGGTCAATAATCTTATCTGCATAAATAATCGGATGCCCATCTGTTGGAAATATTTGGACATTATCAGCTCCAATTTGATTAAGATTGTTCTCTAAAAAACTAGCTGCTTTTAGGACATCATCTTTAAATTTCATATCCGCACTCACAGATGGGATTTTAATGAATTCAAACAACTCATTTAAAAATCTATTTTTATTTTTATTAATATATTCTTGAGTCATAATAAGTAAATTTTAGAAGCTTTAATTAATTGATTCAAGTTAAAGATTTATTTACTAAACCTTAGGATGTCTAAGAATATTTTATAGATTAATAACTTTAGTGAAAATTAATAATTTATAAGTGAGGAAAAAAATTTTAATTCTATCCTTTTTATTTTGGTTTTACCAAAACTTTTGCAGTCAAATTCAAGTAGATAATTCAGCTCCATTCAATACGGCAGTTTCATTAGTAGATAATATTTTACTTGGTGGCGGGGTAAGTTCTGCAAACCATTCTTTTATGGGAGACGCAATACAAATTGGGTTTTTCAATGCTTTGAATACTAATTTGAATATGGATAGTGGGATTGTAATGTCAACAGGAGATATAAATGCTTTAGATCCTAATTTTAGTGGGTTTATAAATATGCCTTTTAATAATGTGAGTGACCCTGATTTACTAAATGTTGCCAATAGTGTACCTGGACTAATTGGTCAATCTTTCTCGGTGTCAGGTATTTTTGATGTCGCGCTATTGGAATTTGATTTTATACCTAACTCTGATTCTCTAACATTTAATTATATTTTTGGCTCCAATGAATATCTTACCTGGGTCAATAGCCAGTATAACGATGTTTTTGGGTTTTTTATATCCGGGCCAGGAATTACAGGCCCCTATTCAGCTCCAGCTAATTTTCCCAACGGATCTATAAATATTGCAACTGTACCAAATTCAAACCCTCCACTGCCAATAACAATAAGCTCGATTAATAATGTAATTAATAGTAATTATTACATCAACAACACCAATGTTTTTCAAACATTATCTTGTAATGGATTTACCCAAAAGTTTCAAGCTAATGTAGTGGTGCAATGTGGAGAAACTTACCATATTAGACTGGCAATTGCAGATGGCTCTGACACAAGTCTAGATTCTTGGGTGTTTTTAGAAGCTGGAAGCTTCTCCTCTAACGGAAGTATTGAACTATCAAGTGGAATTGCCAATAGTGACACCGTTTTATATGAAGGATGTAATTCAGCATTTTTCAATTTTGAAAGGCTAGACACTATTGGAGATTTTACAGTTCATTTTGACTTTCTAGGCACTGCAACTATTGGTCTAGATTATGATTATATTCCAGACAGTCTAACAATTCCAAGCGGACAACTAAGAGATACTTTATTTATTAATCCTATTCTCGACAGTATTTTGGAAGCTACTGAAACTGTAGTTCTAACCGTTTATTACGAAAAATGTTCTGGGCAATTAGATACCTCTAGAGCTACTTTATACATCAGTGATTATACACCGCTTAATATTTCGATTCCCGATAGTTTAAATTTTTGCAATCAATTAGGCGAAGTAATTACCATAAATAGTAATTTATCAGGCGGACTAGAACCAGTAACTGTTAACTGGTCAGATGGAAGTGGATTAGATTCCGTGGAAGTTTCTATGGACTCCACAGATTTCATATTTATTAATGTTACGGACGGGTGTAACAAAGAAATTTTCGATAGTTGTAAAGTTTGGGTGCAGTGCCCAATTGAAAACATAAATATTTTTACCCCTAATAACGATGGAACAAATGACTTTTTTGTGCCTATTAATTTAAATCAATATCCAAATCCATATCTACTTATTTTTAATAGGTGGGGAGAATTGGTATATGAAAACTCAGACTATCAAAATAATTGGAGTGGCACCCACTACAAATCTGGAGAGGAACTAAAAGAGGGCATCTACTATTATCTAATTGATCCAAAATCTACGAAATACAATTACGAAAAAATTAGCTTGAAGAAAAACGGAATTAGCGGGAAAGTCCTATTAATTAGATAATACTCACACCTGACATTTCTTTTGGTTTATCAATGTCCATTAATTTTAAAATGGATGGTGCAATGTCCGCAAGTTTTCCATTTTCAACAACTTTCACATTTTGATCCAATACAATTACAGGAACCATATTAACAGTATGGGCAGTATGTGGTGAACCATCTTTGTTTTTTAATTTATCCGCATTGCCATGATCTGCTATTATGATAATTGAATAATCTAGCTCAATTAAACAGTTGACAACCTTTTTAAGACAATTATCTACCGTTTCACATGCTTTTATAATTGCATTTGGAACTCCTGTATGTCCAACCATATCTGGGTTTGCAAAATTCAAACATAAAAAATCAGGTGTATTTTCCTTCAAAAAATCTACTGCACTAGATGCAACTTCTTCGGCGCTCATCTCTGGTTGAAGGTCATAAGTAGCTACCTTTGGAGAACTTACAACAATTCTAAACTCTCCGTCAAACTCTTGTTCTCTTCCACCACTTAAAAAATAAGTAACATGCGGATATTTTTCAGTTTCTGCAATTCTTAATTGTTTTTTATTATTATTACTTAAAACCTCTCCTAGAGTCATAGGCAGATTGTCTTTGTCGTAAATTACTTCCACATTTTTAAATGTTCTATCGTAATTTGTCATAGTATAGAAATGAAGTGGTTTAATTTTCATTCCGTGTTCTGAAAAGTTATTTTGGGTTAGTGCTGTTGTAATTTGTCTGCACCTATCGGTTCTAAAATTAAAACATAGTACCAAATCATTGTCTAGAATAGTCCCCTTATTATTTTTAATTTTTACAGGCTCCAAAAATTCATCGGTAATTTCCTTAGAGTAACTTTCTTTAAATGCCGTAGAATAGTCTTCTTTTATTTCTCCAGTTCCGTCTATTAAGAGATCATATGCTTTTTTTATTCGCTCCCATCTTTGATCTCTATCCATAGCATAATATCTTCCAATAATGGAAGACAATACAATATTTGAATTATGAATATGATGATGTAGCTTTTCAAAGGATTCAATTCCAGTAGTTGGTCCACAATCTCTTCCATCGGAAAAGCCATGAATATAAACTCTGCCAGAAAAGTTTTCCTTTAAAAAGGAACAAAGAGACAGTAAATGATCTAGTGAAGAATGTACGCCACCGTCGGATACTAGTCCCATCAAATGAATAGCTGATTTGTTATTTGTTGCAGTTTGAATTGCTTTTAATAGCTGTGGATTTTTAAAAAAACTACCGTCTTCAATTGCATTATTTATTCTCAAAAGATCTTGGTATACTATTCTTCCAGCACCAATATTTAAATGCCCAACTTCCGAGTTCCCCATTTGACCATCAGGAAGACCAACCTCTTTTCCAAATGTTGTTAAATGGGCATTGGGATATTTATTAATTAAGTTGTCAAAAAAAGGAGTTTTAGCCATGTGAACACCATCTGAATCGTCTTTAGCGCCAATACCCCAACCATCAAGGATTATTAATCCTGCTTTTTTTTTCATATTATTTTTTAAAGTGTAATTCAAAGATACTGCCCCGAGGTGTATTATTTTTGCAAATAATTTTCCCCCCATGCATTTTTACAATTTGATTCACTAAAAACAAACCTAATCCGGTCCCTTTAGATGATCTGGTTTCTTCATCTTCTATTCTATAAAACCTATCAAATATTTTTGACTTCTCATCTTCTGCAATACCTACTCCTTGATCGGAAATACAAATAATAATTTTACTGGCATTACTTTCTGAATAAATATTAATTTCTGAGCCATCTGGTGAATACTTTTGGGCATTGTCTAAAAGGTTTTGAAACAAAGAAATCAAATAAAAGTCATCTCCACTAAATATTACATCTTCAGCAACAGTATTATTAATAACATGAGAATTTTCGCCTTCACCAATTACTTGATTTATAATAGCATTAAAGGATACTGGTTTTAAATTCATGTCATTCTTCATTTCATCAATTGTGCTAACCAACAGTATTTTTTCTACCAATTCATTCAATCTATTTTGCTCATAAACAATTTTTTCAAGACTAGTGGTCACTTGGCTCTTGCTCAAGTCTTGTCTTTGTAACAAAGTTTCAGCAAATAATTTTGAGGAAGCGATGGGAGTCTTTAGCTCGTGTGTTACTGATAAAGCAAAGTTTTTTTCTTTTTTAGCAAGGCTTATCTCTAAATAATAAGATCTAATTACATAAAAAGCCCCCAAACAAATAATAATTATGAAGACCGTGCCTTCACCGGCTATCATGGTAAGTCTTCTTGCAATATAATCCTCACTATTGTTGAGTTGCTCAGTTAAGGAAGAAATATGGTATCCCCACCATATAAATTGCAAAATAACGTAAGCAATTAAAAAATAAAAAATTAATAATGTTTTGTTCTTCTTTAAAACCATTTATTAGTCACAAATTTAATTGTATTTATTGTGGAAATAAAGTAAGTGAAGTAAAAAAAACAATTAATAACAAAATGATATTATAAGTTCAATAACAACTTTTAATGATTTGGTGAAATAACCTAGAGGTCTTTTTAATTTAAACCCATAGATTACAGAGGGATTTAATTAAAAAAAGCTCTCAAAAAAATGAGAGCTTTTAATAAGTGGTGCCTCCAGGAATCGAACCAGGGACACATGGATTTTCAGTCCATTGCTCTACCAACTGAGCTAAGGCACCAACTTTAAGAGCGCCAAAAATATAAAAATTTTACATCATCAAACATTTTTTAAACTAATAGTTGTATATAGTAGTAAAGTATTTTATTGCAGTTATTTTTTGTCAGATAATAAAAGCAGTTAATTTTACAATGAAAAACCACTACTTTTTATGAAAATATCTTACACATGGTTAAAAGAAATTCTTGATTTCAATCTGGATTCCGACCAAACCTCTTCTATTCTTACAGATATTGGTTTAGAGGTAGAAAGAGAGGAAGTATACGAAAACATAAAAGGTGGACTTCAAGGATTAATTGTTGGAGAAGTTAAAAGTGTAGAAAAACATCCTAATGCAGATAGATTAAATATTACACTTATTGATTTAGGAGAGAATGAAAACTATACTATTGTTTGTGGAGCTCCCAATGTGAAAAAAGGACAAAAGGTGGTTGTTGCAAAACCTGGAACTACTATTTTTCCAAAAAATAATAGTTCGTTCGAAATTAAAAATGCTAAAATTAGAGGACAAGAGTCTTTTGGAATGATTTGTGCAGAGAATGAAATTGGCCTTGGGGATGGCCACGATGGGATTTTAGTTCTTGATAAAGATGCAAATATCGGAGATTCAGTAGCGAACTATTTTAATGTAGTTAGAGATACAATTTTTGAAATTGGATTAACTCCCAACAGAGCTGACGCAATGAGTCATTATGGAGTTGCAAGAGATTTGTTAGCAGCACTAAAATTCAAAAAGTTATTGCCTTCCAGTTCTGCTCTTAAATCAATTCCTAAGAAATCGCAGATGGAAACAAGGAAAGATATTGATATAAAAATTTCTATTGAAAACTCTAATCTATGCCAAAGATACACAGGAATTGTAATAAAAAATATTCAAGTTAACCCAAGTCCAAAATGGTTAAAAGATAAATTAGAATCTATAGGAATAAAGCCTATTAATAATATTGTAGATGTTACTAATTATGTACTGCACGACTTTGGGCAACCTCTTCATGCATTTGATTTAGATAAAATAACTGACCAAGAGATAAAAGTTAGAGCTCCAAAAGATCAAACTCTTTTCACCACCCTTGATGGACAAGAAAGAAAACTAGACAAAGAAGATATTATGATTTGTAATAGTGAAAAGGAGATGTGTTTGGCTGGTATTTTTGGAGGGCTTGAGTCTGGAGTAACAGAGAAAACTAAAACTATATTTATTGAAAGTGCTCTTTTCAACCCCGTTTTAATAAGAAAGTCTGCAAAAAGGCATGGTTTAAATACCGATGCTTCATTTAGGTATGAAAGAGGGGTTGACCCATCTATGGTATTGCCAGCATTAATTAAAGCGTCAAAAATTATATCAGATCTTTCAGGAGGTGAAATAGCCTCTGAAATATTGGATGTTCATCCAAAAGAAACTACAGATATCTCATTTGAAATAAATTTTGAAAAAATTAGAAAAATTGGCGGCATTAAGCTGGACAACAAAACCATCACTGAGCTTTTAACCCATCTAGAGATTAAAGTAGATAGTATAAAGAAAAATAAAGCTTTAGTAAATGTCCCAGCTTATAGAAACGATGTAACTAGAGAAATTGATATAGCAGAAGAGGTTCTTAGAATATATGGGTACAATAACATTGAGATACCTGAAAAAATAAGTAGTTCGCCTTCCATTCCGAAATTAAAAAGCAACCATTCTGTTCAACAAAAAATCAGTAACCATTTAGTAAGCTTAGGTTGTTATGAAATAATGAATAATTCCTTAGTAAAACGAGAATATGGTAATTTTCTTGATGAAAAATCTAACAACCATATCTCTTTAATAAATCCTCTGAGCAATGACACTGCTGCTTTAAGAAAAAGCTTAATTTATGGTGCAGTAGAAGTTTTAAAATTTAATCATTTTAATGGAAATCCTAACGGGACCATTTTTGAATGGGGGAAAGTTTATTCTAAAAATGGAAATGAATATGAACAAGAAAATAGATTATTAATTGCTTCAACTGGGCTACAAAATGAAGAGCATTGGTTTAATGGAAAACTAGAAAGTAGTTTCTTTCAATTAAAAGGCATAATTGAAAGTGTATTTAAGTCTCTTGGAATATATTATGAAACAAAAATTCTTACAAAGGACCATTTATGGGAGGAAGGATTATCGGTTATGAAAGGAAAATATAAATTAGCAACAATAGGAACGGTTAGAAAAGAAATATCCAACCTAATAGGACTTAAAAAACATTATTTTATTTCTGAAATTTATTTTGACAATCTTATGAAGATTATTGCAAATTCAAAACCTAAAATTAAACCTATCAATAAATTTCAAAAAGTCTTCAGAGATTTATCCATTTTAATCCCCGAGGATATAACCATGCAAGAAATAAAAAATTCTATTGATCAAGTAAAAAGTAAGCTTTTAAAAAACACTACTTTGTTCGACATATATAGAGATAAAAAAAATATTGGGAAGAAAGCTTACGGACTAAGATTTGAATTTTTGCATTCTGAGAGAACTCTTAAAGACAAGGAAGTTGATTCTGTGATGAATTCTATTCAAAGAAAATTAGAAGCTAAATTTAATGCTGCACTAAGATAAGTTATGCGTAAATTTTGGATTGGTTATTTGTTTAAAAACTGGTATTTACCATATAAATTAGGATACGCTATTGTAATTACTGGTGCAAGAACCTACTTCAAAAAACTTAAATATCAAGGAAAAGAAAAAATTCCAAAAAATGCTGGAATAATATATGCTGTAAACCACCAAAATGCATTTTTAGATCCTATTATTATTGCTGGTCAGACAAATAGTCCATTAAATTTCTTAGCTAGAGCCGATATTTTTAAAAATAAAATAGCTAATAAAATATTACGACGATGTTACATGCTTCCAATATTCAGACAAAGAGATGGCGTAAATACCATTGAAAAAAATGAAGAAGCATTTATTGCATGTTATGAAATGTTAAGTAACAGAAAAAATTTAATGATTTTTCCAGAAGGGAATCACAATTATAAAAAAATGCTTCGACCGCTAAAAAAAGGATTGGCTAGAATTGCATTTGGAACACTTTCAAAGTTTGGAAAAGAAGCTCCATTGTATATTATTCCTCTTGGGATAGACTATGAAAATCATTTTAATATGAATTCTGAAGTTTTACTCAACGTAGGAGATCCAATAAAAGTAAGTGACTTTTATTCAAGTTATAAAGAAAATAGTGTAGAGGCTATCAATAAATTAACATTAAAAATTGGAGAAGATTTAGGTTCTTTAATTATCAATATTGAAGATCTTGAAAACTACGATGAGCTTTACTACCTTCTTCATAGATTTCCTTTAAAAGAAAAACATATAAAGCTTGAAAGAAAATTTGATTTAAGAAAAGAAAAATTAAATTCCTCTCAATATTTAAAAGCTGACAAACCTGAAGAATATAAAAAATTAATAGAGGATATAAAAAGTATAAAGTCTTTTATGGTTAGAAATAAAATCAGACCTTATATATTAAATGAGAATCCATATTCTTACATGAAGCTAAATATTTTAAGTTTAATTATGCTTTTTGTACTTCCGTTTCACTTAATTGGTCTTACCACAAATTATATTCCATATAAAATACCTGTCTGGTTTGTGGAGAAGAAAATCAGAGACAAACATTTTCATTCGTCATTAAAACTAGCAATTGGCGTTATCCTATTTACATTTTATTGGCTGTTAATAGCTCTTTCATTAACAATTTTTAATGACTGGTCTTATGGACTTGTCTTTTTATTATCAGCTCCAATAATTGCAATGCTTAACTTCAGATACTGGATACTTATCGTAAAACTTAATGCAAGATGGAATTATAAAAGTGCAACTAAAAAAGAAGGATTTAATAGCGTTAAAGAGTTGTTTGATAAAGTTCAGGAAAAATTCAATTAAAATTTAATCTTTAATTCCATTTACCATTTCTAATGTAATCTTTTTCAAATCAAAGTTGTGTTTCCAACCCCAATCGTTTCTAGCAAAACTATCATCTATAATGGAAGGCCAAGACAATGCAATATTATTTCTAAAATCAGGACTATAAGTTATTTGAAATTCTGGAAATAACAATTTTATTTCATTGGCTATTTCTTCCGGACTAAAACTTATTGCAGCCAAATTATAACTGGAATTTACAGTCAATTTTTTTCTATCCACTTGCATGATTTCCATAGTTGCTCTTATGGCATCTTGCATATATACCATTGGAAGTGTGACTTCTTTGGCAATAAAAGAATCGTAAAAACCATGATTAATTGCCGCATGAAAAATTTCAATTGCATAATCTGTAGTGCCTCCTCCAGGTGGAGATTTATAGCTTATTATTCCAGGATATCTTAAACTTCTTACATCTACTCCATATTTTAAAAAATAATATTCACACCATCTTTCTCCAGACATTTTACTAATACCATAAACTGTGGAGGGTTCTAATAAAGTTGACTGAGGAGTATTTAATTTTGGGCTTGTTGGTCCAAAAACAGCAATAGAACTAGGCCAAAATATCTTTTTAATATGTTTTTCTTTTGCTAAATCTAAAATATTGAATAGGCCCTTCATATTTAAATCCCATGCCAATTGAATATTTTTTTCAGCAGTTGCAGACAACATGGCTGCCAATAAATAAACTTCTGAAATATTATGTTCTTTTATGATTTTAAACACCTTCTCTCTGTCTAAAACATCAAGTGTAATATATTCAACCCCCGAGGGTTTTCCTTCTGAAACTGATTTTATGTCCGCAGCTATTACTTGGTTGGAGCCAAAATCATTTACTAATTGTTCAATTAATTCAACCCCAATTTGGCCAGATGAACCTATAACTAATTTCTTTCCCATTCTAATTTGAATATAACAAAAATTATTTCTTAATAATACACTGGAGTCTTATTAAAGGGAAATCTAGTATAATGAATATCCTTTACTTTATTAAAAAGTTCTTTTTTTAAATTTTGAATTCCTGATTTTTCAATTGCAGAAATAAAGACAACATTAAATTCTTTATTCTCCCAAAACTCTTTTAAAGATTTTAATTCGTCTTTTGGAATCCTATCAACCTTATTAAAACACAATATTGTTTGCTTAGGAACTGTCATTAACTCATTCAAAGTCTCATTGACTGAATTCATTTGATCTTGGTAAACGGAGTGGGACAAATCCACTACATGAACTAAAATATCAGCATCTCTTACTTCGTCTAATGTCGATTTAAAAGACTCTACAAGTTGATGCGGTAATTTCCTTATGAATCCAACTGTATCGCTGAGTAAAAATGGAACTTGATCTACTACTACTTTTCTTACAGTTGTATCTAATGTTGCAAATAGTTTATTTTCTGCAAATACCTTAGACTTACTTATAATATTCATTAATGTTGATTTGCCAACATTGGTATAACCAACAAGGGCAACTTTAACCATATTGCCACGATTCTTTCTTTGAGCAAATTTTTGCTTGTCAATTTTAGCAAGCTTTTGTTTTAAATTACTTATTTTTTGGTTGATTATTCTTCTATCTGACTCAATCTGTGTCTCTCCAGGACCTCTCATTCCTATTCCTCCTTTTTGTCTTTCTAGGTGGGTCCACATTCGAGTTAGTCGAGGCAAAAGGTACTGATACTGCGCTAATTCTACTTGAGTTTTTGCATGAGCGGTTCTAGCTCTACTAGCAAAAATATCTAGTATTAAATTACTTCTATCTAAAATTTTA
Organism: uncultured Flavobacteriales bacterium; assembly: GCA_964423275.1. Lineage (GTDB taxonomy): Bacteria > Bacteroidota > Bacteroidia > Flavobacteriales_D > Parvicellaceae > MED-G20. Next base: position 11,131 of record CAYREL010000009.1, read on the forward strand.
CAGCATAATTGCTTTTCGATATTTCTTAGTTGTGAGGGGGTTAAATCGTCGTCAAATATTACCAAATCGATTTCATTTTCTTTTACAAAATGTTCTATTTCAAGAAGTTTTCCTTTACCTACAAAGGTGGTTGAGTGGGCAACATTCAAAGATTGAGTAAATTTTTTGACCATTTTGGCACCCGATGTAAGAGCCAGAAATGCCAATTCTTCCAAAAACTCTTTAGTTTGGGCATTGGTTTGAGAAGAGTAATTAATTCCTACAAGAACTGCTTTTTCCAAGGATGGGTTAGGTTGTTTTAAAATTAACTATTTTCCCTGGCTTTTCTTGCAGCTATAAAACTTTTTATAAATCCAAAAAGGGAAATTCCTGATCCAATAATCATTAGAGATATTCTTAAAACTGCTCCATTATCTTCTCTGCCAAAAGCACCTTTAAGTGGCATAAAAAGAGCTAGAAATACAAGTAGAGTTAAAGTGACGGCAATATGAGCAATAATTTTATTTTCTTTCTTTATGCCTGGATAACAAAATAGTAGAATTACCCCAAAAAATAATGGTATCAGTGCTGTTACTGATGGGGTTTCAGATGATATATAGCCCCAGCCACTCATCGTAATTAGTAATAATGAACTTATCAGAGAAAGATTATGAGATTTCATATTTATTAAATTATTAATTGAAATTTACCGCAAGATATAGTTAATATTTATAATATTCATCGAAGATGAAAATATACCTTCTGTTTGTTTTATGTTTTTTTAAGTGTTTCATATCCTAACTCAAAAAAAAATTACACCTCTCATCTTGGTATTAAAAAGTAGAATTCTTAGTGCTTTTATTGTTAGCAGGGAAATTGATCATATCCAAATATTTAAAAAAGAACTTTAAGTTCTGTAATAAGTCTGGACTTAAGCTTAAAATCTAACTAAGAAAAAAATATTG
>CAYREL010000010.1:0-11902 GCA_964423275.1 uncultured Flavobacteriales bacterium
CTTTTGGACATGTTTTTCTATTGAACTTTGTCAATTCTAGAGGGATTGGGGAAGGGCAATTTTTACCTTACACAAAAAGCAAATGGAGCGAAGGAGAATTTAGATTCGGCTTCACTATTGCGCGAAAATTTAATACTTAAGACTATGAAAAAATTAATACTATCGACTTTATACATTACAATAATATCTTTTGGATTTTCCCAAGATTTTAAAATTAACTCTACAGAGTCTATTGTGGAGTTTAATTATTTAAGTGAAGAAGCTGTCGGAACCATAAAAGGAGTTTCTGGCACTATTCATTTTGATATAAATAACTTATCGGAATCTTATTTTGAAACAAAGGTTAATATTTCATCTATCAACACCTCCAACAAAACAAGAGACAAACATTTAAATGCCCCTGACTACTTCCACACCGAGAAGTATCCGCATTTAATTTTTAAAAGTGAAAGTCTTAAAATGGAAGAAAGTGAGTTTGTATTAGTTGGCAATTTGACTATTAAGGAGATTTCGAAAAATGAAGAAATCAGATTCACTTATAAGGATAATGTCTTTGAAGGTAGATGTGTTATTTATTCCAATGATTATGAGATTAAAAAACAGAAGACTAGACTAGACAGCAAAATCCTTATAAAAATCACGGTTCCAGTTTTGTAAGAAAATAATTTTTGGGTAGCAATTCATTTTGTCCTTATCTTTAAGTTATTGAAAAGTTTAGTTATTTCTATATTATTACTTGCTTTACCATCTTTTGTCTTAGCAATTGACAAAGAAGAAGCCTTATATTATGCAGATTGGATAGACACCATTCAAGACAATAACTTAACCTTATCAAAGGCTTTTATCGATGAGAATCCTTCCAAGGCTCTGGCTTACATCTCTCAAGCAATAGCCAATACTGACAATAATTTTTTAAAAGCAAAATGCTATATCCAAAAAGGGATTATTTATAATTATTCTTACTTAAATAAGAGCGACTCTGCTTTAGAAAACTTAATTGCAGCAAGAGATATTTATTTAGAAAATGATAAAAAGAAAAAGCTAATTTTTAACAACATATTAATTGGAGAAGTTTACAGAAAAAAAGGAAATATAGAAAGATCAAATCAACTTTTTAAAAATGCCTTCTTGGTGGCGAAAGATATAAAAGCCTATGCTTTAATGTGTTTAGGATATTTAGCACAAATAGATCTTAATCCAAATATTTTAATTAAAAATGACGATAGTCTAAATAATTTGGTCAACAACATCTACGAATCTGAGCTAAAAGCCTATGCCTATTTTATAAGTCATAAAAGAGCTGTAGACAATCGGCTTTTTGATTTAGCTGTTCAATACTTAGATAGTGCTGAAAAGCTCTATGAAATAGATAAGTTCCATTCACAATCTATTGAAATGCTCATTAAAAAATCAGAAATTTTTGAGCGGAATAATAATCTTCAAATGGTAGTTCAACTCAACGAATCTATTTATGAAAAATCTATCACTCATAATTTTGGAAAAGGCCTGATTTACAGCTGTTACAAACTTTCTGATTTTTTTGAATCTATAGAAAGATACGATTGGGCAAATCCTTATTTAAAGTATATAAATAAGATTAAAATGGCAGAGGGAGACAGAGAGCTCAATGAAAGAATTTTATTAGCGGAGAAAGAGAAAAAGATAGATGTTGAAAGAGTTAAAACAAAAAATGAATTAAAGTTTCAAGGCTACTTAACATTTATTGGATTTGGTATTGCTCTTTTCATTTTAGGAATAGCCATTTATATTTATTTTGCATTTAAAACCAAGTCAGAACTTGCCAATAATCTTCTTTTAGCCAACACACAGAAAGAAGAGTTAAAGAAAGAAAAAGATGATTTTTTAGCATATACTACCCACGAAATTAGAACCCCTCTTTCTGCAGTTATTTCAGCTTCTGAAATATTGGACAGAACAGAATTAAACTCTTCACAAAAAGGCCATTTAAATGCTTTGAAAAGCAGTGCTAGCAACATTCTATTTTTAGTAAATGACATTCTGGACTTGGCAAAGCTTGAAAAGCGTAAGATCTTTTTAGAGACAATTCCATTTAGCCCTGTAAAAGTGATTGAAAATGCTATTTCTATTTTAAATAGCAAAGCCTTGGACAACAACGTGAAGGTTGAATTGATTATTGGAAATAAAATTCCTGAGAATATTTTAGGAGACGCTTTTCGTTTTCAGCAAATAATAGTTAATCTTTTAGACAACGCCATAAAATATGCACCTGGAGGAGTTGCTAGAGTACAGCTTAAAAGTATAAAAAATAAAGCCATTGAAGTTCAGGTTAGTGACAATGGAAAAGGAATCGAACAAGATAAACTTAAGCTTATTTTTCAGCCTTATGCTCAAGAAAAAACAAATACTTCTAGACAGTATGGAGGTACTGGTTTAGGTTTGGCAATTTGTGATCTTTTACTTCAGCTTATGGGAGGTGAAATTAAAGTAGAATCAAGTGAATTAGGAACAGATTTCACATTTAAAATTCCATATGAAATAGCAAAGAAAAGAGTTTTAGAAAATAAATATTTGGTTAACCCAATTAAAGAACTTAAAATATTGATGGCAGAAGATGACCAGCTTAATGGCCAACTATTTAAAGATTTAATCCAAAATACCGGAAATAACGTTACTGTAGACTGGGTTATTAACGGAGTGGAAGTAATGGAAAAAGTGGCCACTAACCACTATGATATTATTTTAATGGATATAGAAATGCCCTTAAAGAACGGCTTTGAAACAAGTTCTGAAATAAGAAAATTAGACAACCCCAAAATTAACAGTACCCCCATTATCGCAATGACAGCACATTTGGTAGAAGACGTGTTAGAGCGATGTTATCAAAATGGAATGAATGATTGTATTTCAAAACCTTTTCAGATAGAAATGCTTTACAAAAAAATATCGGAGACAATAAAAAATATCGATTTAGGTAAATCAATAAGCACAAATAACAAGGCAAAATATTTAGAAATATTCATTAGAACATTTAGAAAAGACTTTAAGGAACTAAATCATTCTATTAGCTCTGAAAATTTATCTCTTGTTAAAAGTAAATTACATAAAATGAAAGGCTCTTCTGCAACTATGGAATTCAACGATATTGCAGAATGTATTGCCGCTATGGAGTTAAAAAAATTAGTAGATTTAAGTGAGGATTTAAAGCTACTTAAAACTTTATTTCTTTCAAATACTAAAGAAAAATTACAGTTATGATAAAGACTATTATTGTAGACGATGACGAACTTTGTATCTCGGTTATTGAGGACATGATTGACCAATTAGAAGAATTCTCTTGTGTGGGAACCTTTCAAAATGCATTAGATGCTTATACTTTTATTAATAACAATCAGGTAGATGTTTTATTTCTAGATGTAGAAATGCCTAAAATGGGAGGAATTGAGTTATTGAAAAATCTAGAAAATCCACCTTTAGTAGTAATGATTACTTCTCATGACGAATTTGCTCTCGAGTCTTATGAATACAATGTTACAGACTTTTTAAAAAAGCCAGTAGAGTGGGCAAGATTTATTAAAACTGTAAAAAAAATAAATAATAAGCTTTTTGGGTTGGGGGCAAAGTTAGTTGAAAATGATGATTCAGAACATGTATTCATTAAAACAGATTCAAAACTTGTTCAATTAAAGTTTAAAGAAATTTTGTGGGTAGAAGCACTTGGAAATTATGTAAGAGTACATACAAAAGAGGAAAAGCATACGGTGCTAACTACAATGAAAGAACTTCAGGCAAAGCTTCCAAACAAAGACTTCCTTAGAGTACAAAGGTCATTTATCGTAAGGTTAGATCAAATAAAATCGATAGAAGACAATTATATAATTATCAATGATAAAGAAATCCATATTGGAAAGTCTTACAAAGATGAGTTAACAAATAGGTTAAACTTATTATAAAATTTCAAAATCATATTCGCTTTCTCCCTTCCTAGCTTTGTCATAATTAGGTTTTATTAAGAGATTTTCTTGTCTTTCCCAGTTTTCCTGACTCTCCATTTTAATTGTCGTAAAAAAGGCCCAATACGACTCTTTACTCATACTGTCCCAGTGAATAACTAAATTTCTTCTTTGAAGTGTTTGAAATAAATTAAAAGAAATACTTACAATAATAAAAGTTAAAACTCCATTTTTTAAAAGGGTTAGTTTATGCTTTAAAAGCTCCCCAATTGGAATTACCAATAATGGATAATAATCAATCATAGGCCTCATCCCAAACCCTCCTCCAAACCACCAACACCACCATGAGGAAAATAAATAAATAGTGGCAATCAAAGTAATTACAATTGGCAATCCCCATTCGTTTTTATTTTTATACATTTTATAAAGACCTAAAAAAGATAGAACGAAAATAGGGCTGTAAACCAACCATCCCTTTCGGTAGCTAAAAAGAAAATTTAATATCCTTGGCCTATCAAAGTAAAACCTTTCTCCGATATAGGAATTGAATATCCAATCTCCGGTAGCCCATTTCCAGTAAATAAATTGAATGGAGCATATTGAAATAGCTACCAAAATTGTTAGTACTAAAAGTTTCGTGTTTTCCAAAGACCACAATAATCTTTTTTTAAATGACTTCCAGCTAAAGACATTGAAAAGAAAACAGACTAATCCGAATAAAATATTGGTTGGTCTAACAAGGAATAACAATCCTAAGATTAGTCCAAAAAGTACTGCTGTCTTAAGTTCAAATTTTTCAAAAACTTTGGTTGTCAGGTACATTAGAATGGATGCTAGAGAAAACGTATAGGCATGAGACATACAAGGTTCACTAGAAGAGTAAAAAAATAGATTACTTCCTAAAAAAACTAAAAGCAATAAAACAGAAACAATTTTTTTATCATATAGCCTCAATAATATCTTACTTAAAAAGTACATACCAATTATAAGATAAAAGACACAGGAGAATGTTAATCCAATTTCATAAACTTTAGAGAATCCGTTTGCATTTATTTCAGGACTTAGAATTGCAAAAGCATGAGCAACTAAAAAAAAGGGGAGATATAAGATTGACATTCCCATTGTTGTTTTAATAACCTTATTTCCGTTAGGGGCAGTTTCTGGCCAAAACTGGTGCTTCTCAGCATAATTAATAGTTGAATTTTTTAAAAAGTTAAATTTTAAATCTTGGTGTACAAAAACTGCTGGCAAGTAGGAATAATACGAAGTGACATCCCAATTAATTAATGCATTTTTTTTTTCTGCATTTTTCCAAGGTCGGATATTCAAAATCACCACTACTTGGATTAATAATATGGCAATTAAAGTTAGTCGAACAAAAGATAACTTTTTCAATTAATTAGAGATTTAAGATCATAATTGCATTTCTGGAATTTCGCTACTATTTACAATAAGCTTTCCATTAGTAGCAGATTTTATTTCTTCAACCGTCACACCAGGTGCCCTTTCTAAGAGTTCGTAGCCTCCATCTTGTAAAATATTTAGTACTGCAAGATTGGTTATTATTTTTTTAACGCAATTGACACCAGTTAGTGGAAGGCTGCAGTCTTCTAACAATTTACTTTCTCCTTTTTTATTGGTGTGCATCATGGCAACAATAATATTTTCTGCACTAGCCACTAAGTCCATAGCACCCCCCATTCCTTTCACCATTTTACCAGGAATTTTCCAATTGGCAATATCTCCATTTTCTGAAACCTCCATAGCTCCCAAAACAGTAAGTTGAACATGTTTTCCTCTTATCATTGCAAAGCTCATAGAGGAGTCGAAGTAAACTGCTCCAGGAAGGGCTGTAATGGTTTGTTTCCCAGCATTAATTAAGTCAGCGTCTACATTTTCTTCCCTTGGGAATGGCCCCATTCCAAGAATTCCATTTTCAGATTGGAACTCAACATTTATTCCATCAGGAATATAATTAGCAACCAATGTTGGAATACCAATTCCAAGATTTACATACCAACCATTTCTTAGTTCTTGAGCAATTCTTTTTGCAATCCCAATTTTATCTATACCCATATTATTTGTTTTCATTTACGGTTCTTTGCTCTATTCTCTTTTCGTAATTCGAACCTTTAAAAATTCTCTGAACAAATATTCCTGGTGTATGAATCTGATTTGGGTCAAGTTCACCTGGGGAAACTAATTCTTCTACTTCTGCGATAGTAATTTTTCCTGCCATAGCCATAAGAGGGTTAAAGTTTCTTGCAGTTCCTTTATAAATTAAATTTCCTGCTGTATCACCTTTCCATGCTTTTACAATTGCAAAATCTGCATTTAAAGCAGTTTCTAAGATATGTGGCTTTCCATTAAAATTTCTTACTTCTTTACCTACACTAATTTCAGTTCCAAATCCTGCAGGAGTAAAAAAGGCAGGTATTCCAGCTCCACCAGCTCTGCATCTTTCTGCTAAAGATCCTTGAGGGATAAGATCCACCTCTAATTCTCCAGAAAGCATTTGTCGTTCAAACTCTTCGTTTTCTCCGACATAAGAAGAAATCATTTTTTTAATTTGATTATTATGTAATAGATATCCTAATCCGAAATTATCGACTCCCGCATTATTAGAAATACAAGTCAATCTGTTTATTTTCATATCTACTAGTGCTTGAATGCAGTTTTCTGGAATTCCACAAAGCCCAAAGCCTCCAAGCATTATGGTTGCTCCATTATAAATGTCTTTACAACTATCAGCAGCGTTTAAAACTATTTTTTCAATCATTTTTCACCAGTTATCTTCGTTAGACCAGTTATCTTCAAGCTCGTCTTTTAATTTAGAGTTATTAATAGTTTCATCACAGTCAATTGGCGATTTCAATATAGTTTCAGGCATTTCAAAATCTTCTTGTGAAATGTTTAAGGAATCATCTGAATTTATAAACTTAGTGTAATATGCAAAAATTGGAAGTGCAGTGTTGGTCCCCATTCCCATACTTAAAGTATTAAACCTAACAGACCTATCTTCTGCTCCAACCCAAACGCCAGTAACTAAATCGGGGGTTAAGCCCATAAACCATCCGTCAGATTGATTTTGAGTAGTCCCAGTTTTTCCAGCAATTGGTTGCGTTATTCCAGCATAGGGTCTTTCTTTTGTTTCTTTAGCTCTTATACGAATTGCTGTTCCTCCTCTTACAGGATTACCATACAAATTTTTTAGCGTGGGGTGATTGACTCCCTTAGTTACCAACTTCATCATTTCTAAAATAGAATATGCAGTTTCCTTATTCCAAACTTGTTTGGATTCTATTTTGGGCTCATAAATCAGATTGCCAAATTTATCTTCTATTCTTAGAAGGTAGACAGGCTTCATGTACACCCCTTGATTAGCAAATGGAGCTATTGCGCCAACAATGTCATGCACAGAGATGTCGAAAACCCCAAGTGCCATTGCAGGTACTTTGTCAAACTTAGAAGTATCAATACCTAGTTGGGCTACTCTGTTAAAAACATCGTTGATCATAGACCCTTTTTTGATGATACTGGCTGTAATATTATTCATTGAATTTGCCAAAGCAAAGGATATAGAAGTTAAGGCTCCAGTAAAGTTATCTCCTGAGTTGCTTGGACACCACAGTTTTTTTCTAAATTCATTGAAAGGAACTTCTATACAATATTCAATATCTGGTACTTGATAACACGGATCTATAACACCAGATTCTAAAGCAGTAGCATAAACAAATGGTTTAAAGGTAGATCCCACTTGCCGCCTTCCCTTTTTAACCATATCGTATTTAAAATGTTTAAAATTCGGTCCGCCAACCCAAGCTTTAATTTCTCCAGAGTGAGGATTCATAGACATAAGTCCAGACCTTAACAACCCTTTGTAGTATTTAACAGAGTCTTTTGCAGAAAAAAGAGTGTCTTTTTCAAAATTTTCTGAATTCCAGTCAAAAACTTTAACTGTTCTTTTTTCATTAAGTTTTTTATCAATTTCATCCTTTTTATAAAAAGGACTAACGGTTCCGCAGTAGGAACATTCAAATCCTTCCTCTTTTTTAACAATATATCTTTTTGGTCTTTCACAGTAAGAACAGGCTTTGCCTAGTAATTTTTTATAAAGCATGGATTGTTTCAGAGCTCTAGCCAATATAGTATCAGCTTGAGACTTTGTTATATCATTTGAAAAAGGCTTGTTTTTGTTTTTTTCATTATTTCTTTCAAAGGCAGCTTGTAAATAATTTTTAAAATGAGATTCAACAGCTTTTTCTGCATGTTTTTGCATTTTACTATCAATGGAGGTATAAATTTTAAGACCATCAGAATACAAATCAAATTTTTCGCCGTTTGATTTCTTAATTATGTATTCATCATTCTCGTCTTTTTCAGATAATATTTTCCCCAATTCTAGCCTTAATATTTCTCTAAAATATGGAGCTAACCCAGTTTGGTGATCTACTTTATTATAATCCAATTCAAGATCTAGTTTTTTTGTAGAGTCAAAAACTTCTTTAGTTATGTAGTTGTTTTTATACATTTGATACAAAACCACTGTTCTTCTTTTTAGAACAGTATCGGGTCTTCTAACAGGGTTAAATAAGGAAGGGTTTTTCGCCATTCCTATTAGCATCGCAGATTCATGTAAGTCTAACTCATTGGGTAGTTTATTGAAATAAACTTGAGCTGCACTATTTATTCCAACTGCATTATTCAAAAAGTCAAATTTGTTAAGGTACATTGACAAGATTTCTTCTTTGGTATAATTTTTTTCAAGTTTAGAGGCTATTATCCATTCTTTAAACTTCCTTAATGCAAACTCGAATTTATTCAATCTTTTTCTAGGAAAAAGTAATTTTGCTAATTGTTGTGTTATGGTAGACCCACCGCCCTTTAAGTCTCCTGAAACTAATCCTTTAAAAACCCTCAGCAAGGCTCTTACATCTATCCCGGAATGTTCAAAAAATCGCTCATCTTCCGTGGCAATAAGCGCATTAACTAATGACTTTGGCAAGTTGTTAAAATGAGTATTGGTACGATTTTCATGGTAATACTTTCCTAACGGAACATAGTCAGAGCTTAAAACTACACTAGCGAGATCTGTTTTAGGATTTTCCAGTTCTTTTATTTCTGGCAATGTCTCATCATCTGCCAAATTAATTAACCCCCAGAGGCCTATGGCAGGTGAGAATATCAAGATCCAAATAATTAGGAGCTCAAGTATTTTTTTAAATAATGAAGTTTTTATTTCTTTTTTTTCTTCCAAATGAATATTTTATAAAATCTATAACTTTAACGAAAATACAGCAAGTTTTGACTGTATTTAAAAAGTAACTATTTTTTGCTTAACAATCTCCTATGGAAAACCAGAACAAAGTTTTGTTGTATAGTAATTTAGCTATTCAAATGGGGGCAATTATTGGAATAGGAACCTATTCTGGAAATTATTTAGATGAGAGTTATAATAATCAAACCCCATGGTGGACTATAATATTATCTTTAAGTGCTGTTTTCTTAGCTTTTTATCAAATCCTTAAAACTTTAAAAATGGATGATCAATAAAAATTTAGTGCTGTTATTATGTTTTTTTATTTTTATTGGCTTTGATTTTTCATGCGTTAATTTTTTTGAAATACAAGAAATAAAAAAAGCAGATATTTTTATTGTTAATTTTTTTTTATTTGCAATAACTTTTTCTTTTTTTTTCTTATATAATATTTTAAAAAAACGATTAAAAACTTCACCATTTACCTACTTAGCTCTGAGCTTTTTAAAGATGATTGCAAGTCTTGTTTTTTTATATCCTTTAATTTCTCAAAAAGACATCAATTTTCTTCCATATATATTGCACTTTTTCTTTTTTTATTTTGCATATTTGTTTATTGAAATTTTTTTATTAATGAAGGGTAGTGAGTAATAAATTTCTTAAAACACTTTAGTCATTGAAATAATTAATTAATTTTGGCCGAATTTTAAATTCAAATTAGTAAAATGTTTTCATTTTCGCTTAAAAATTTTTTTGTATTTGCTGCTTCAGTTTTGGTTGCCTTTAACTCTGCAATCGCTAGCGAAAACACGCAAGATTCTTTAACAAAAGAAACATATAACCCAGTACCTGCAATCATGCATCACATCTCCGATTCCCATGAATGGCATTTTTGGGGTGAGGGAGATAATTCAGCAACTATTTATTTACCGGTAATACTATGGTCTAATGACAGACTAATAGGTCCATTCTTCTCTAGTAAATTTCACCACAACGATAATGGTCATCATGTTGTTGAGGTTAATGGACATAAATTAGTCAGATTCCATGGCAAAATATACAAATTAAATGATGGTCAACAAAATGCAACTTTTGATGACCAACACCATGTGTCAAATGCCACTACCCCAATTGATTTTTCAATTACTAAGAATGTAGCTTCTATGCTTGTTGCGTTGGTTTTACTTTTATTGTTTTTTGGAATTTCAGGACTCAAAGCAAAGAAAAACAAATCTGCTCCAACTGGATTGTTATCTTTTCTAGAGCCACTGGTTCTTTTTGTAAGAGACGATATAGTTAAACCCAATATTGGAAAGGACTACCAAAAATACCTTCCTTATTTGTTAACACTGTTCTTTTTTATTTTAATGAACAACCTAGTCGGGCTATTACCAGGATCTGCAAACGTAACTGGAAATATTGCAATCACACTAGTATTGTCATTTATTACCCTACTTGTAACTAATATTTCAGGCAATAAATCTTACTGGGGACATATTTTTAATCCTCCTGGAGTTCCATTAGCTCTTATGCCTATTATGATTCCAATAGAAATTGTTGGAATTTTCACCAAACCATTTGCTTTGATGATTCGACTTTTTGCCAATATTTCTGCTGGACACATCATTATTTTGAGTTTGATTTCACTAATATTTATGGCCCAAAGTGGTTTAGGAGATGTTGCTGCGTGGAGTTTGTCTCCAGTGGCTGTAATATTCGTTTTGTTTATGGATTTAATTGAAGTGTTAGTAGCATTTCTACAAGCTTACATTTTCACACTGTTAACCTCCCTATTTATAGGGTTAGCAACCGTGGATCATCATTAATAACATTGTTTAACCTTAAAAAATAAAAAAATGGGAACAATTACAGGAATAGCAGCAATCGGCGCAGGTTTAGCAGCGATTGGTGCTGGAATAGGAATTGGTAGAATTGGTGGATCGGCACTAGAATCAATGGCAAGACAGCCAGAACATTCTGGAATGATTCAAACAAATATGATTATTGCTGCAGCACTTGTTGAGGGTGTAGCATTATTTGGTGTTGTTGTAGCTTTGCTGCAAGGCTAATTATACTAATAACAAACTAAAAGTAGATGCTGGAGCGATTGGCTTCAGCTCTATTTTTTAAATTAAAATTATATACAATGGATTCAATGCAATTGGTAACACCTGCAATAGGTTTAATGTTTTGGACAGTAGTAATATTTGTGTTATTACTAGTGATTCTTAAGAAGTTCGCCTGGAAACCTATTCTAAAAGCAGTAGATGATCGAAATAATTCTATTACAGAAGCTCTATCATCTGCAGAAAAAGCAAAAGCTGAAATGGAACAACTTACAGCAAACAATGAAAAGATATTACAAGAAGCAAGGATAGAAAGAGATTCTATAATTAAAGAAGCAAGGGCTATAAAAGAAAATACCATCTCAGAATCAAAAAACAAAGCATCTATTGAAGCAGAGAAAATAATATTATCTGCCAAAGAACAAATTAGTAACGAAAAGATGAAGGCTATGACAGAATTGAAAAATGAAATAGCAGATATATCTATTCAAATGGCTGAGAAAATTATTAAATCAGAGCTTAAAGATGTAAAGAGTCAGAAAAAGCTTATTGAAGAAACATTGAAAAATCAGATGAATTAGAAGTATGATAGCCTCTAAAATCACAACTAGATACGCAAAATCTTTACTTGATTTAGCAATTGAAAC
>CAYREL010000011.1:0-236 GCA_964423275.1 uncultured Flavobacteriales bacterium
TGATGAAGAACAGAAATTTGGGGTTGGAGTTAAAGACCAACTTAAAAATATAAAAGTAAATGTAGACACCTTAACACTGACAGCTACACCAATTCCAAGAACGCTTCAATTTAGCCTAATGAATGCTAGAGACTTATCCATTATTAATACACCTCCTCCCAACAGATTTCCCGTTGAAACAATTGTTCAGTCATTTTCCGAAGACACTATTAAAGAGGCTATCGACTATGAGATAG
>CAYREL010000011.1:286-11624 GCA_964423275.1 uncultured Flavobacteriales bacterium
ATTTTTTGTTCATAACAGAGTTCAAAATATTAATGAAATCGCAGCCATGATCACTAGACTATGTCCAAATGCAAGAATTGCTGTAGGCCATGGCCAAATGGAAGGTAAAAAGCTAGAAGCTATTATTTTAGACTTCATGGACGGACTTTATGATGTTATAGTAGCAACAACAATTATAGAATCTGGAATAGATATTCCCAATGCCAATACCATAATCATTAATAATGCCAATCATTTTGGCTTAAGTGATTTGCACCAGTTAAGAGGAAGAGTTGGGAGGTCAAATAAAAAAGCATTTGCCTATTTGTTTACTCCACCACCTCAACATCTTTCTTCTGAAGCAAGAAAGAGACTCCACGCAATAGAACAATTTTCAGACTTGGGTAGCGGATTTAATATAGCAATGCGAGATTTAGACATTAGGGGAGCTGGAGATTTACTGGGGGCCAACCAGAGCGGATTCATTAATGATATTGGATTTGACACCTATCAGAAAATTTTGGATGAAGCAATTCTAGAATTAAAAGAAAATGAGTTTAAATCTGTGTTTTCGGAAGAACTAAAGGAGAGGGAATTTGTAAAAGAATGTATATTAGAAACAGACTTGTCATTAGTGATTCCAGATGATTATGTAAATGATATAAATGAGCGACTTACCCTATACAAAAGACTAGACACTTTAACATTTTATGAGGCTATTAGTACTTTTTCTAAAGAGTTAAAAGATAGGTTTGGAGAAATCCCAAGCCAAACAAAAGAACTAATTAATACATTAAACCTAAGAGAAAAGGCAAAAAACATAGGGTTTGAAAAATTAGTTATAAAACAAAATAAGTTAGTGGGAAAATTCACCACTAGTCACCCAACTTATTTTGAATCAACTAGTTTTACCAAGGTTTTAGACTTTGTTCAAAAGCACAAAAAGGGAGTGCAACTTAAAGAGAAAAATAAAGTCTTGATTTTAACATTTGAAAATATAGGAACTATCCAAGAAGCTAATGAAAAGCTTCAGCAGTTAATGGATTAAGCTTTTATCTCAAAATCATCCATAAATTTAGTAGTGAAATCGCCCTCTAAAAATTTTTCATTTTCTAAAAGTTGTTGATGAAATGGAATGGTTGTTTTAACTCCTTCAATGATATATTCATCCAATGCTCTTTTCATTTTTTGAATTGCTTCTTCTCTGGTTTGGGCTACAGCAATTAATTTAGAAATCATCGAGTCGTAATGAGGGGGAATTATATAATTTGCATATACATGAGTATCAATTCTAATTCCATGTCCACCAGGAGAATGGTAGTTGGTAATTTTCCCTGGTGAAGGGATAAAGTTTTTATGAGGATCTTCAGCATTAATCCTACATTGTATAGCATGCATTTCAGGGAAATAATCTTTTCCTGAAATTTTTTCTCCTGAAGCAATTTTGATCTGCTCTTTAATCAAGTCGTAGTTGATTACTTCTTCAGTAATGGTATGCTCTACTTGAATTCTTGTATTCATCTCCATAAAGTAGAAATTACGATACTTATCTACTAAAAACTCAACAGTTCCAACTCCTTCATAATTAACTGCTTTTGCAGCTTTTTTTGCAGCTTCTCCCATTTTTTTTCTTAACTGCGTAGTCATAAACGGAGAAGGTGTTTCTTCTACTAGTTTCTGGTGTCTTCTTTGAATGGAACAATCTCTTTCAGAGAGATGACAAACTTTACCATATTGATCTGCAGCAATTTGAATTTCTATATGTCTAGGTTCTTCAATAAATTTTTCCATATACATACCATCATTACCAAATGCAGCCGCCGCTTCGTTTCTTGCGGAGGACCAACCATCGTTTAGTTCTTCTTCATTCCAACAAAGCCTCATTCCTTTGCCACCACCACCAGCGGTTGCCTTGAGCATTACAGGATAGGTTATTTTATTAGCAACTTTTTTAGCCTCTTGAAAATCTTTGAGAATTCCAATAGATCCTGGTATTGTAGGGACTTTTGCCTTTTTCATAGTTTCCTTAGCCGAAGCTTTGTCACCCATAGAGTCTATTTGCTCTGGAAGAGCACCAATAAATTTAATTTCATGTTCTTGACAAATTCTAGAAAAGTTTGCATTTTCCGACAAGAAACCATAACCTGGATGAATAGCATCTGCATTGGTAATTTCAGCTGCAGCAATGATATTTGGAATTTTTAGATAAGAATCTTTGCTAGAAGCCGGGCCTACACATACAGCTTCATCAGCAAATTTTACGTGCAAGCTATCTTTATCTGCAGTTGAATAAACAGCAACTGTTTTAATCCCCATTTCTTTACAAGTTCTAATTACACGTAATGCAATTTCTCCCCTATTGGCTATTAGAATTTTTTTAAACATAGTTAAAGTGTTCTTTTTAAGAAGGGTCTATAAGAAATAGAGGTTGATCAAACTCTATTGGGGAAACATCGTCAAGTAATATTTTAACCACTTTTCCAGAAACTTCAGACTCAATTTCGTTAAAGAGCTTCATAGCTTCTATTATACATAGCGTATCGCCTGGTTTAATTACTGATCCAACTTCAATAAATGGTGGTTTGTCTGGAGATGAGGATCTGTAGAAGGTGCCAATCATTTGCGCTTTTACAGTGATTAAATTACTGTCTTCTTTTTTCTCTGGTTTTGTTTCTACAGGGGTGGAAACTTCAGCAACTAATTGAGAAGGCTGAACCATCGTTTGTGGAATAGAACCAACAGGACTTATCTGTTGTACAATTTTAGTTTCTTCTTTAAAATTAGTTTTTTTCTTGGCCATATAGTCAGACTTTATGACAAGTTTAAAATCTTTTTTTTCGATTTCAACTTCGTTGACACCGGCTTTGGCGACGAATTTTATTAAATCTTGGATCTCGTTAATATTCATATTTAATTCATTAAATAATATGTAAATCTAAAATAAAAATGATTTAATCCTTAATTATCTTATTAATATGCCCATTTTAAATAAACACTCCCCCAAGTAAATCCACCTCCAAAGGCAGCCAATACTATATTATCTCCTTTTTTTAATTTTTTCTCCCATTCCCACAAACATAGTGGAATAGTCCCGGATGTAGTGTTGCCATATTTTTCAATATTAATCATTACTTTATCCTTAGTTAATCCCATTCTGTTGGCTGTAGCATCTATGATCCTTAAATTTGCTTGGTGAGGGACAAGCCAATCAACATCTTCACCACTAAGGTTATTTCTTTCCATTATTTCAGCAGAAACATCGGCCATTTTAGTTACTGCAAATTTGAAAACAGACCTACCTTCCTGAAAAATAAAATTATCTGGGTGACCAACATTTTCTTTAGTAATTGGAAATGCAGAACCTCCATGTTTCTGGATAAGCAATTCTCTTCCCGAACCATCAGCTTTTAAAATAGAATCTATTATTCCATTTCCTTCTTGATTAGGCTCTAGTAAAACTCCTGCACAGCCATCCCCAAATATCACGCAAGTATTTCTATCTGTATAATTGACAATGGAGGACATAATATCTCCTCCTAAAACAATCACTTTTTTATATCTTCCTGATTCAACAAATTGTTGTCCAGTAACAAGAGTGTAAATAAATCCTGAACAAGCAGCACTTAAATCAAAACCCCAAGCATTGGTTGCGCCACTTTTATCACAGACAATGTTAGAGGTACTTGGAAATCTATGATCCGCAGTTACAGTACCAACAATTATCATGTCAATTTCAAGTGGGGAAATTCCTCTTTTTTCGCAAATAGCCTTAACTACTTCGCTTCCTAAATCCGAAAGAGTTTCTCCATCTGCTACAATTCTTCTCTCTTTAATTCCAGTTCTCGTAGTAATCCACTCATCATTTGTGTCTACCATTTTTTCTAAATCCTTGTTAGAAAGGATTTTTTCAGGAACGACACCATGCACACATGTTATCGCTGCATTTATATTGCTCATCTAAAGGCTTTTTTAATTTTAGAATTAAGGTTGGAATTAATTAGGTCTTTTCCTAACAAAATCATGTTTTTAATAGCATTTTCGTTACTAATCCCGTGTCCAATTAAAACATTTCCATCTACACCTAGAACAGGCGTGCCGCCATAAATTTCATAGTTAAATCTGTCAAAATAGTCGTCTTTAATATTTTTCTGATTAATTAAAGAATAAAAAGATTCTGCTAATTTAAGTACCACATTTCCTGTAAATCCATCACAGACTATAACATCTGCTTTGTCGTTGAAAAGATCTCTTCCTTCTACATTTCCAACAAAATTAATATCGTCATTGTCTTCCAGTAACTGGTAGGCAGATTGAGTTAATAAGTTTCCTTTCCCCTTTTCCTCACCAATATTTAAAAGACCAACTTTTGGCTTTTTGATATTGTAGACGTTCTCTGCAAAAAGACTTCCTAATATTGCAAATTGAAATAATACATCTGGTTTACAGTCTGCATTTACACCAACATCTAAAATTAAACCAACACCACCATTTTTTTTCGGCAAAACAGAAGTTATACTTGGCCTTATTACTCCTTTTATTGGACCAATAGAAAACATGCTCCCCACTAGCATTGCACCAGAATTACCTGCACTAGAAAACACATCAATTTCTTTATTCTTAAGAGCATTGAAACCTACCGAAATACTATTATTAGGTTTTTTTCTAAGAGCCTTTGTGGCATGTTCGTTCATGGAGATTACTTCGTCGGCATGAACAAACTCAAAAACCGAAGAGTCAATATTTTTTGATTTAAACCAACTTTTTGCCAATTTCTCATCTCCGACTAAAACAATAGTTTCATCTTTGCCAAGATCTTGGGAAGCTAGGTAGGCACCATTTAAAGTTGCGTCTGGCGAATTGTCTCCGCCCATGATATCTAATCCAATTTTCAAAAAAAGTTAAGCTACGGCTTCTTTTTCCATTACAACTTTACCCTTATAATAAAGTTTTCCCTCAGACCAATGCGCTCTATGATACAAATGAGTTTCACCAGTAGTTGGGCAAGTAGCCAACTGAGGAGAAGTTGCTTTATAATGAGTTCTTCTCTTGTCTCTTCTTGTTTTGGATGTTTTTCGTTTTGGATGTGCCATAACTTTTTATTTAAATTTTTTATTTTTCATTTTTTAATCTTTTTAATTTATTCCACCTCGGATCTTCTTCTTTAGTAATTTGTTTTTGCGAGTATTTCTCCATTAGTTTTATTTGCCTGGAGTTACATTGGTTTTCTTTATGAATGATTCTTTTTGGAAAATTAACTAAAAAGTATTCGTAAAATAATTGGCCAATATTGTATTCAAAGCTTTCCACAGGAAGATAGACAATATCGTCCTTGATGATTTCTTCTTCCTGGTTAAGAAATTTGATTAGACAATTAAATTTATTACTTATTGGAACCTTAACTAAGTCTAGACATCTATCGCAAAAAACTTCGCAATAGCCAACGTAACTAAACCTTAAATCCATCAGTAAATTCTCTTTTCTGAACTCTAAGTTTAAAGAAATATTACAGCTGTTAAAACGGGAATAATTAAAAATATCAAAGAACGATTTGTCTATTTCAAAGTCAAAAAAATTTGATCCAAGTTTAAGGCTTGAAAACGGAATACAAAATTCTTTTAATTCTTTCATTCCTTGAAATAGCATGCGAATTTACGTATAATGAACTTAAGAAAAAAACTTTATTGAAAATTGATGAACTTTTCAGGATCCATGGGGTAACCATTGTGCCAAAGTTCAAAATGTAAATGAGGGCCTGTCGAGTGTTCTCCACTATTGCCAACAATAGATATTGGCTCCCCTGCATCTACATAATCTCCTATTTTTTTAAGAACTTCAGAGCTATGCTTGTAAATAGATAATAAATTATTTTTATGCTGAATATGAACCACATGTCCATCAGTTGGAGACCAGTTTTGATAAACGATGGTTCCTTTAAGGATAGCAACCACAGCTTCATTTCTAGGAGCAATAATATCTACTCCAAAATGTCCTGCCGAGATATTCATTTTATTGGTTATTTCTCCAACCAAGGGAGGGAAAAGTAATAACTCAGGAAGTACATCTTTGGTTAGTGCACCGCCAGGAATAACGTCAATATCGTACTTCTCCCTCTTATCTACTTTTTCTCTGATCGTTTTTTCAGAAAATGAAAGCTCATTGGAAGTATTTATATTTTGTGATTTAAAGACTTTTTTAGAACTGTCTCTGTCAATTGGCGTATCTCCATTAAGAATTTTTTGAATGTTAGTTATATACTGTTCTTCTTTATTTGTTTTGATAATTAAGTCATTTAATTTTTGATCTAGTTCAATATTCTTGTCAATTAGCTCTTTTTGAGCTGTCACACTTGGGTATCCAGGAACAAAAGTTTTTATAGAGCTGTAGGAGATTAATAGAAAACATAAAATTGAAAATACAATTACAGAAAAAAGAAAATATACCAACAAAGAAAACTTGGAAGTTGTGAAATTCCTTTTTTCCTCAAAGCTATCCTCATCAAGGACTACAACTCTTCGTTTTTCTTGAAGATTTTTAAGCCAAGTTGTAAACTTTGATTGAGTTTTTTTTGTTTTGCCCATTTATTTATTAATTATGCAAATATCTCAAATTTATTTACTCTAAATTAAATATTCTTTAATTGAATAAATAACTAATACAATAAGTTCAATAGATTGTGGTTAATATTGCAGATATATTTATTTAATGAAACTAATTAAGCCCTGTATTTTATTTTTTACTTTAGTATTCCTTTGGTCCTGCTCAACGGAGAAAAACAAAGTTTTAAATAGAGAGTTTCATAATTTACACGCAAAATATAACGGGTTTTTTAATGCCAATGAAATTATCAAAGTAACCTACAACGACTTTTTAAAAACAAGAAAAGAAAATTACAATCTAATTTTGCCAATTTTTCCTCTTCCAGATATTGAGCAGTCTAAAAATTGGTATGCTCCTATGGACACTGCATACAGGAAATGTGAACTTGTTATTTTCAGCCATAGAATGCCACATGCAAAAAAAGGAAAAAATAGAAATAGAGAATGGTGCAAATACATTGACGATAACTGGATGACAATGGGCAAAACAAGATTTTACAAAAAAGATCTTCCAAATGCACTTAAAATATTTCAACATATCGAGAACCATTACGAAATAGAAGACAACTATTACGAAAGTATTTTTTGGCAATCAAAAGTTCTTATAGAAATGGGCGCACTTGATGAAGCAGAAGAAATTTTACTAAGCTTAATTATTAAGTTTGAGGAACAACAGTTAGAGGCTAAAGATCAAGAAAAGCTCACCGCAAAACAGAAAGTAAGATTAGCATTAATATACAAGGAAAGAATAGACTATTTAGAGAGTAAAGAACCTGTGATTTCTCCCAATATTATCAATAAAATCTATCCAACCCTAGCAGATCTTTATATTCAAAATAAGTCTTACAAGAAAGCAATTGAAAACCTAGAAATTGCTGTTGAAAATAAACACAAAAAAGCTTTTAAAACAAGATTGTTTTTCGTACTTGCCCAATTATACCACTTGGAAAATAATTTCAAGGCCTCTCTTTACTATCAAGAAGTTGTAGAAAGAAATCCCGAATATGAAATGGCTTTTCAGGCAAAAATCAATAGGGCCCTTTCTTTTAGTGGAAGAGATTCCAAAGCGATAAAATCTCAATTGTTAAAGATGCTAAAAGACGATAAAAACATTGAATATTTTGATCAAATTTATTATGCGCTTGCTGAAATTTCCTTTAAAAATAATGACGAAGAATTAGGAAAAGAACAACTTCAAAAGTCAATTAACTTAAGCACAAATAATGTCCCTCAAAAAATTAAATCTATGAAAAGAATGGGTGATTTGTTTTTTGAAAAGTCTCAGTATATCAAATCTTACCTCTACTATGATTCAATTCAAAAAACAGCATTGAAAGCTTATAAAAACAAAGACCAAGTAGATAAAAAATACAAGTTGCTAAAAAATATTTTTATTAATAAAACTTTAATAGAAAAAAACGATAGCTTATTTGACATATGCTCACTAGACCCCAAGCAGAGAACCGATAAGATTTATGAAGTTTTAGATTTAGAACTTGCTAGAAGAGCCAAAAAATCAGAAGCTCCATTACTAGCTAGTGCCAATAAAGTATTGTCTATTCCTAGTAGCAATTCCCCAATTAATCAATCCTTTTTTATTTGGGACCAAAAAATGTTGGAGCGAGGAAAAGTAGAGTTTGATAAAAATTGGGGAAAACGAATTCTAGAAGACAACTGGAGAAGAGGCTCTAAAACTGCTATGTTTTTGGAGGAAAACGAAGAAACTTCTCTTTCTTTTTCAAATAGTGAGTTATTTGACGAGCTTTCTCTAAATCTTCCCTGTGACAATCAAAATCAATTGGAATCTATGAAAGACTCTAATATGATTTCGCTATTTAATCTTGGTATAATACATCATTATGAAACAAAAAACCTCCTGCTTTCAGAAAAATATTTTAAAAGAATAATTGAAAATTACCAGCCCGAAACTCAATCCATTGCTTCAATTTACGAATTATATAATATTTACAAGGACCTAGGGAGAACAGAAGAAAGCAGGGAAATGAAAGAGCTAATTCTAAGCAAATATCCAAAAAGTAAATATTCTAAACTTTTATTAGGGGATGAAAATTTAAATGATTCTCAAAAAGCAATGAAAAAAGAACAAAAATTGTATTCGCAATTATTCTCATTGTATCAAGCTGGAAACTACAGTAAAGTTTTAGAAACTTGCTCGTATAAAACCAAAGACTCTACCAACCCTCTAATTTGTCAATACGGCTTATTAAAAGCCTACTCTTTAAAGAAGTTAAATGATACTGCAAATAATAGCAAAGAATTAATAAATACTTTAAAATTTATATCCAACCAATGCCTAGGTACAGATATTGCAGATCAAGCAATTGCTGTTTTAAATGATTTAAAAATTAAAACTGCTCAAAATTTAATGAAAAAAGAAAAATGGAAATTTAATTTTAGTCCAGACACTTTACATTATTTTATTTTAATTGCTCCCAAAGGGGGATTTTCTATGAATAAAGCAAAAAATAACGTAGCAGATTTTAATTCGATTAATTTTTCAGATTTAAAACTCAAAGTGTCCAATACTTTTTTAAATACATCAGATCAGATGATAATTGTTAAACGTTTCAACAATAGTAAAAAAGCACTTGATTACTTCCTGGCCTTTAAAGTCAATAACGGAGCTGTTAAAAGCTATAGAAAAGAGAAGTTTTTTGTAGTGACTCCACAAAACTTGAAAGAATTATATTTAGAAAAAAATGAAAATAATTACCTCAAATTTTTTAAAGAATTTTATCAATAAGCTAACTTTCTTGTTTTTTGTATATTTGTAAAAATTATTTATGGTATTTAAATCGGATAAGAGCATGGCAAATTATAATAATAACCAATCCCCTGAGAGGTTAAATAGAATAGTTGAAGGGACACATATTGAGGGAGATATTAAATCTGATTCCAATATAAGAATCGACGGCTACTTAAAAGGTACAATTACTCTAAAGGGTAGATTAGTTTTAGGTCCAACAGGCAAAATAGATGGAAATATTTATTGTAAAAATGCAGATTTAGAAGGTAAATTAAATGGTGTTATTGAAGTAGACGAACTTCTTACACTTAAAAGCACAGCCAAACTTCAGGGAGAGATTTCTACCAACAAACTTTCTATAGAGCCTGGAGCAATATTTTCAGGAAATTGTAAAATGGGAGCAGTTCTTAAAGACATTACTTCATCAGATGAATCACGATTGGAAGCTAAAGAAGTTATTAAAGAGAAAACAGCTTGAAACGTTTAAAATTTTTCTAAGATACGCATCCTAAAAACTACCAATATTTAATAAAAGCATATAAAATGAATACCAAACTATTAGTTCCAACAGATTTTTCAGAAGTAGCACAATCTGCTATGCAACACGCTATAAAATTTGCAGAAATTATTAACGCAGATGTAGTGTTATTACATGTAGTAAGTTCTAGACAAGAAGTGGAAGAAGCTAAAGAAAAGCTAAGTAAGGAGATCACACTTGGAAGTTCTTTTTCTAATTCTTGTAATATAACTTCCTTTGTAAGAATTGGAAATATATTTGAAGATATTGGAGATGTTGCAGCTGAACTTGGAATTTCTCTAATTTTTATGGGAACTCACAAAGCTAGTAGATGGCAAAAATTAGTTGGAAGTAGAGCAATTAAAGTTATTACTAGTTCACCAGTACCTTTTATCGTTACACAGGAAAAACTGATGAATTCTAACGGTTATGACAATATTGTTGTTCCTTTAGATTTAAACGTAGAAACGAAACAAAAGCTTGAATTGGTAGCAAAAATTGCACATTATTTTGATTCTGAAGTGCATTTATTAACCAACGATAACTCCGATGAATTTATTAAAACCAAACTTAAAGCCAATCAAGTCTGGGCTAGTAATTATCTAGAATCCAAAGACATTAAAAACTCTTCTCACTTAGTGGATCAAGGAGATGGTTTAACCGAGGGTATTTTCAAACTTTCTAAAGAAGTAGATGCTGATTTAATAGCCATTATGAACCTTGCAGATGAAACTGTTTTAGGCCTTTATGAAAATTCTTTTCAAGAGGAAATTGTGGCCAATGATTTAAAAGTTCCAGTACTGTTTGTGAACCCTCACCCGGTAACTAAAGTATCAGGTATTTTAGTTCGATAAATTAGATGCTTTCAGAACAAGAGCAGATTAGAAGAGACAGTCTCCAGAAAATCATAGATTACGGAATTAATCCTTATCCAGCCGCAGAATTTAAGGTTAGTCATTATTCTATCGATATTTTAGAAAACTTTAAGGAAGGGGAAAAGGTTATTATTGCAGGTAGATTAATGCGAAGAAAAATTCAAGGCAAGGCTAGCTTTGGCAGTATTCAAGATTCGAAAGGAAAAATACAAGTTTATTTTAATAGAGATGTGATTTGTCAATCAGAGGATAAATCTATGTACAACGATTTTTTTAAAAAATGGCTGGACCTTGGGGACATCCTTGGTATTGAAGGCAAGGTTTTTAAAACAATGGTTGGAGAAATATCCGTAAACGTAGATAAATTCCATTTGCTAAGTAAATCTTTAAAGCCTTTGCCTCAGCCAAAAACCGACAACGAAGGAATAATTCACGACGGATTTAATGATCCAGAACTTAGGTACAGAAGAAGATATGTTGACCTTGTAGTAAATGAAAATGTAAAGGAAACTTTTATAAAACGTACTAAGATTATCAACTCTATGAGAAGTTTTCTTTCTAAAAAAGATTATTTAGAAGTAGAAACCCCAATTTTACAAACAAT